>CABXUO010000004.1 GCA_902515455.1 uncultured SAR86 cluster bacterium | reverse complement strand
CAGAAACATAGAATTGTGACATGACATGACATGGGGGGTAGCGCCATATAATCAAGTTGCTCGACGTTCCATGCACTCAAAATGTGCCTTCTTCCATAGGGATTAGATTTAATACCATTTATTAATTTTTTAATCTGATCAACGCCGCCCCAATTTCTCCATTGAACTCCATATACTGGACCAAGTTTTTTTGTAATATCATTATTTTCATAACCAAGATCAATTCCTTGATTGTCAGCATTATCGGTCCAGATGGTGGAAAATTTACTTAAATCAGTCAGTTCAGTCCGATCTTTTTCAAATCTAATTTCAGCTAATCTACGCTCATCATCTGAGCCTTCAAGAAACCATAATAATTCTGAAACCACTCCTTTCCAGGCAAGTGATTTAGTTGTAACCGCAGGGAATCCATCTTTAAGATCAAAACGGATTTGATGTCCAAAAGAGGAAATTACGCCCGTTCCAGTTCTATCTCCTCGATCCTCACCGTTTTTAAGTATGTAGTCTAATAGATCAAGATATTGCTTCATTTTTCTTTAAAGATTTCATCAAAAGTAAGAGCCCAATAATTGCCATGGGGATGCTAAGAAGCTGACCCATGCTTAATTGTAATGCAACAAAACCCATGTGAGAATCAGGTTGCCTAAAGTATTCTACAAAAAATCTTATTGCTCCATAACCCAGCAAGAAGGTTCCACTGATAACCCCATGCTTATTATTTTTAAGATTAACAAACATAAGCAAAATAAAGAGAAATACACCCTCAAAAAATGCTTCATAGAGTTGCGATGGATGTCTTGTAAAGCCATATGGATCTGTTGGAAAAATAAATCCCCAAGTTCCATCAGTAGGCCTTCCAAAAAGCTCTCCATTCATAAAGTTTCCAATTCTTACCAAGCCAAGACCAATTGGCATGGCAAGACATATAGAATCTGCAAGTCTAAGAAAAGATATCTTGTATTGATAGCAATAGACATACAAACTCAAAATAACTCCAATCAAACCACCATGAAAACTTAAGCCCCCTTCCCATATAAAAAATAAACTCAGTGGGTTTGATGCTAATTGATCCAAGCCATAGAAAAACATGTAACCAAATCTTCCGCCCAGCATGGCACCAAATATTAATCCATACAAAAATACAATATCATTGACTTGATCGGAAGTTAGTTTTAACTCTTTGATGATTTGATGGTTTTTTAAATACTGAAAAATAAAAATCGCTGATAGGATCCATGTGACAGCATAATATTGAATTCTAAACCAGCCAATCTCAATTAAACTTGGATTATTGAAGAAATCTGTAAGTTCAATGATCAATTTGCTATTACCAAAATACCAATCAAAATTAAAAATATGCCAAATGATATTTTAAGATTTTTCTCAGAAATTGAGTGACTTACATCAGCTCCGAGTCTAGCAGTTAATATGCTAGCTAAAGAGATTGAAATAACTGCTGGCAAAAAAACATAACCAAAAGCTCCTGGTGGAAGTGCTACTTCTGATGATTTTCCAAAATACATATATCCAATAGCTCCTGCAGCAGCTATTGGAACTCCACAAGCTGCTGCACTGCCAATTCCTCTGCGAATGTTGTAGCCTCCAGCGATCATTAGTGGTGTGGTAAATGACCCTCCTCCAATTCCAATGATAGAAGATAAAAATCCTATCCAAGATCCATGAATTGGCATAATAGATTTAGATAAAGTAATAAGCTTCTGATCTTTATTGGCAAGAGATTTTGTGAAGTTAGAAATCATTTCTATGCCAATTACAATTAAAAAAATTGTAATGATCCATTTTAAATTCTCATTTGTAAGGGTCGCTGCATACCCTGCGCCGAGAACAGAACCTAAGATCATTCCCATTGATAAAGGAATTACCAAAGGCCATTCAACACTTCTTTTTTTGTGATGAGAAAGTGCTGATGAAATGGCTGAGAAAAAAATACTTGCAAGCGATGTACCAATCGCCATAAGGAATATAATGGAGGTTTCAAATCCCATACCATAAAAAATAAAAATTAATGATGGAACTAATATGCTGCCACCGCCAATACCAAACATGCCCGCTAACAAACCAGTAAATGCTCCTAAAGATAGATAAATAAGAATTTCAATTATCATAAATATTTATATATTTTGGGAGAAATTCAAGCAATATATTTCTATAAACTTCTTGTTTAAACGGAACAACATTTGTTAAAGCAAACCAATAAGAAGACCATCTATAGTCTATAAATTCTTGGGGGATTTGATTTGAGAGATTTATTTTGAGCTCATTTTTAGCTTTGAGTAAATACCATTTTTGCTTTTGACCAGAAAAATTCTTTAAGCTTTTCGGTCTTGGTTTATATCCTTTAGGTATATCGTAATGATACCAATGCTTACTTCTTGCAATAACTTTTACCTGATGTTTATTAATTCCAACCTCCTCGAAGAGTTCTCTATAAGCAGCATCTAAATTTTTCTCTCCCTTATCAATCCCGCCTTGGGGAAATTGCCAGGCGCTTTTATCCTTTCTTTTGCAAATCAACAATTGATTCTTTTTGTTTAATACAATTAAGCCAACATTTTTTCTGTAACGTTTATCATTCATGTTAGATTAACCTCTTATGAGCGAGCCTGATTTAGCTATTTTTGATTTAGATAATACCATTCTTAACGGTGATTCAGATTATTCGATGATTAATTATCTGATAGATATAAATTTACTTGATAAAGCTGCAAAGCAAAAAAATGATGAATTTATTCGAGATTATCAGCATGGAAAATTAGATTTTAATCAATATACGAATTTTGCTTTAAAGCCATACATAGGAATGACAAGAAAAGAAGTATACGAAATCATTTTTCCATTTGTAGAAAAAATAATTGAACCTATGATAAATATATTTGCCCTAAAACTATTACATGAGCATTATGAAAAGGGACATAAAATATTACTTGCAAGTGCAACAAATGAGCTGATTGTAAAACCAATAGCTAAAAGATTAGAAATTAAAAATGTTATAGCTACAAAAGTAGAATTTAAAAACAATAAATGCACAGGTGAATTTATTCCTCCATCTGCTTTGGGTGAAGGAAAGTTAGAATTAGTTCAGTCTTGGCTAAATGACAATAAATATAAAAATTTTAAAGGCGCAACTTTTTATTCAGATTCTATAAATGACCTACCTTTAATGGAGGCAGTTGAATTCCCAAAGGCTGTAAATCCTGATACAAAACTAGAGAAAATTTCAATCGAAAGAGGTTGGCAAGTTATAAAATTGCCAATAATTTGAAAAGAATTTTTCTTTCTATATAATCCAAATGAGAATCATTCTCAATGAATACATAATAAGAGGTCCCGAATGTTTAAATCCACTCTTTCTCTAATTTTAGTGGTTGCAAGCTCATTGTCTGTTGCTAATGAAGTAAATATTTACACTTCAAGACACTATGACTCTGATGATCAGCTATATGAAGATTTTCGGAAAGAGACTGGAATTAAAATTAATGTTATTTCAGGCAATGGAAGCGCTTTACTTGAAAGATTAAAATCTGAGGGTGCAAACTCTCCTGCAGATGTTTTTTTTACTGTAGATGCAGGCAATTTATGGAAAATTCAAAAAGAAGGCTATTTTCAAAGTATCTCCTCTTCAAAAGCTTTATCAATAGTACCTAAAAACTTAAGAGGTCCTAATGATGAATGGATAGCAATTGCTAAAAGAGCGCGAGTAATTTTTTATAATCCAGATAATGTATCAAGTGAAGAAATAACAGATCTTCGCTATGAGAATCTTGCCGATAAAGAGTGGAGCAATAGGATTGTTATAAGAAGTTCTAATAATATCTATAATCAATCATTAGTAGCATCATTAATTTCAACTCATGGGATAGAAAAAACAGAATCATGGGCCAAAGGGCTAGTATCAAATTTTGCAAGAAAACCTCAAGGTAATGACAGATCTCAAATTATGGCAGTTGCTAATGGCATGGCAGATCTTGCAATAGCTAACAGCTATTATTACGGATATATGTTGTCTGGAAAAGCAGGCGAAGATCAACAAAAATCTGCACAGAAGGTAAAAATGTTTTTTCCTAATCAGAAGGACAGGGGAGTGCATATTAATATAAGTGGATTGGGCGTTTTAAAGAATGCAAAAAATGTTGATAATGCAAATAGATTCATAGAGTTTTTGCTATCCAAAAAAATGCAAGCAAGCATGGTAAATAATTCATTTGAGTATCCTGTCACAAAAAATGTCCTACCTCATCCTGATATAGCTAGTTCTGGATTGGGTTTTGTAGAGGATGAAATCTTGGTTTCAGAGTACGGTAGATTTAATTCAGAGGCTCTAAAACTTATGGATAGGGCTGGCTGGAAATAGCCATTATATGATAATCTGATTTGTTAACTTAACTCAGTTATACAAAGTGCCGTTTTCTAAAATTTTTTCTATTTGGCATGTCTTGCCAATTCTTATTCTTCTGATATTCATGTCTCCTATACTTGTAATTTTGTTTAGTCTCTTTAGTGATTACTCTGAAAACTGGGAGCATATTTATAACTATGTTCTGACTGACTATATTGTTAACTCGTTCATTTTAGTATCGGGAGTTTCAACTCTAGTCATAATCATAGGTTCTGTCACAGCTTGGATAGTCACAAATTATCAGTTTTTAGGTAGACGTTTTTTTGAATGGGGCCTTATCTTGCCATTAGCAATACCACCATACATTTTAGCCTATACATTTACGGGTTTATTTGACTCATATGGAACATTGAATGAAATTGCAGGATCGATCTTTAATTTACAAAAAAGTGAGTCACTTTTTCCAAATATCCGAAATGTCTATGGAGCAATTTTAGTTTTTTCATTTACCCTTTATCCATATGTGTATTTGATATGTCGCACCGCTTTTTTGAATCAATCAAGATCTATGTTTGAAATTGGTAGAACATTAGGCTTATCTCAAAAATTAATTTTTTTAAAACTAGCTCTTCCTGTTGTAAGACCAGCATTAATCGCAGGCACCATGATAGTTGCTATGGAAACCTTGTCTGACTTTGGTGCAGTTGATCACTTTGCTGTTTCAACATTTACAACAGGTATTTTTAGGACTTGGTATGGAATGTATGATTTGACTACTGCTATGCAATTGGCATCAATGCTTTTAATTTTTATAACTTTTTGTTTAGTAATAGAAAGATCATCTAGAAAAAACGCTAGTTTTTCTACTATTTCATCAAATTTCAAGCCAATGCAAATTAAGAAGGTATCTTCTCAACAATCTTTTTTGTTTTTTCTTATTTGTTTTGTACCAATATTTATTGGTTTTATTTTGCCAATACTTGAAATTTTAAATTGGTCATTAAGATTTAACTCGGGTTTTTTTGAAAAACATTTTTTTAGAATATCTTTTAATACAATTTTGTTATCGGTATTTTCTGCAATACTTTGCACCTTTATCGCAATGTTAATTAATTTTTCAATTAGATATAAAAATAGCTCAACCATTAAAGCAATCAATCCTTTTTTAAATATCGGATATGCTGTACCAGGACTAATTCTCGCGGTAGGAATTGTTCAATTATTTGTATTTATAGATAACAATGTATTGAATTCCTTTGAGGGATATTTTGTTACGGGGAGTATATTTGGTTTGATCTTTGCTTACATCATCAAGTCTTATGCTTTAGCGAATTCTACTTATGAGGCTGGTTATCAAAAGATAAGTCAAACGCTTGATGATAGTGCTCGTATTTTAAAATCAAAAGGTTTGAATCTACTTTTTAGAATTCATTTCCCTCTATTAAAGACTAGTTTTTTCACCAGTATTCTTTTAGTTGCATCTGAAGTTGTGAAGGAATTACCAGCAACATTAATTTTACGACCTTTTAATTTTGAAACTTTAGCAGTTTCAACATATATTTATGCCTCAGAGGAAAGAATGATTGAAGCAGCTGCTCCAGCAACAGCCATAATATTAATTGGTTTAATACCTATTTTCTTTTTAACAAAAATGATAAGAGCATCTCGATTGGAAGGCAAAGAATGAAAAAAATTCTTGAAATAAGTAATTTATTCCACTCATATGGCAATGAAATTTCAACAATAAAAGATTTTAGTTTTTCATTAAAAGATGGTGAAATCGCATCAATAATTGGTGCTTCTGGCATAGGCAAAACAACTTTATTAAGAATTATTGCTGGCTTGGAGGAACCGGCTGAGGGTGAAGTAAGAATAAAGGAAAAGCTAGTTTCAAGTAAAAATTTCATATTACCTCCTGAAAAAAGAAACTTGGGGCTTGTGGTTGAAGATAGGGCTCTTTTCCCTCATTTAAACGTTAAAAAAAATGTAATGTTTGGAATAAATTATATGGAAGAAAAAGAATCTTTGACCCGTGAATTTCTTGAGTTGTTTAAAGTTCTTGATTTAGCAGATAAATTTCCTCATGAAATATCAGCTGGTCAGCAACAACGTGTTGCTTTTGCTAGAGCACTAATTACTAATCCAGATATTCTTTTACTTGATGAGCCGTTTGCTGCGCTTGATAAAAAACTTAAAAGTGACTTGCATGTCGAAACAAAGAAAATTTTTAAAGAAAAAGGTCTGTCAGTAGTTTTAGTTACCCATGATGAGGATGAGGCTGAGTATTTTTCAGATAGAATAATTGAGTTTAAAGAGGATCAGATAATTATTAAATAAAACTTATTTTTTATTTGAGATTAGTTTTTTTGATTTTGCCCCTAAATTTTGCAATTCTTTAATTTGATCAAATAAATTTCCTTTGCCCGAAGTTAATTTATTATCAGCTGCTTCAAATGATTTGTTAGCTAGTTTTATATACTTTCCAATATTAGATAGGTCTGTATCTAGTCCTGAAAATTTGTCGATTAGGTGACCAGCTCTTTGAGCGATTTTCGCTGCATTTTCATTTTGCGCATCTAATTTCCATAAACTTTCTGCCATTCGTAGAATGGCAATTAGATTTGTTGGAGTAACGAAACCCATCTGTCGTTGCGCTGCTATCCTTTGAATATCCCAATCTGAATTTAGAGCAAGCGACAAAGCAGATTCAAGAGGAACAAAAATTAGGACATAATCCGGCGAATTAATTTCATCAATATTTTTATAACCTTTTTCACCAAGTCCCTTCATATGGTCTTTAAGAGATTTAACGTGATCTTTCTCTGCCTTAGCTTTAGTATCTGGATCATCCGAATTTATATATTTTGTATATGCTTTTAATGAGACTTTTGAATCAATAATAATATTCCTATCACCAGGAAGGTAGATAATTGCGTCAGGTATTAAAAGATTCCCTTGGTCGTCTCTAAAACTTTTTTGAAGCTCGTAATCTTGCTCCTTTCTAAGCCCAGACTCCTCAAGAGTTTTTTCTAATATCATTTCACCCCAAGCACCTTGAGTCTTTGAATCTCCCTTTAAAGCAGTGGTTAAATTCTTGGCATCTGCTCCAATTTTGTTAGTTTGATCAATAACTTTACTGACTTCTTGTCGAAAAGATTCTTTATTTTCAGACTGGCCCTCTCGAAGCTTAATGATTTGCTCATTAAGATCTTTTACCTGTGTCTTAAATGGCTCAATGGCTGATTTTATTGATGAAACATCTAGTTCTCGAACAAGCTGTTGCTCTTCAGCAGACTTCTCATGCATCTTATCAAGCCATCTCTCAATCCAATCTTTTAAGAATAAGATCATTGCAATAAAGCAAATGAACGAAATAAAGATTGTTATTAAAACAACTGAAGGAATACTCATAATGATTTATTATGTTATCTTAAAAGACTTTTTTAAACTATGGATGAATCTCTAGAATCTAAATTTACCTCCTTAAAAGCTAAAAATCTGAAGATTGATTTAACTCGTGGAAAGCCAGGTGCTGATCAGTTAGATCTTTCAAATCAACTTTTAACAAGCAGTGTTCTATCTGAAAGCCCTAGTGGAGTTGATGTGCGTAACTATGGTCATCCACTTGGTATACCAGAGGCTAGAGAGCTTGGCGCAGAGTTAATGTCAGCCTCAATTGAAAATACTTTAGTTGGAGAGCAATCTAGCCTACTGCTTATTTATCAACTTATTCTTGCCAATTATCTTTTTGGATTGGTGACGCCATGGAAGAATCAAGAAAATATAAAATTTATTTGTCCAGTTCCTGGTTTTGATAGGCACTTTAGATTATTAGATGATTTTGGTATCAAAATGTTGCCTGTTCCTTTAACAGGCTCAGGAGTTGATATTGAAAAATTTAAAGTGTTACTTGAAGAAAATACAAATATAAAAGGGATAATGTGTGTGCCAAGACATTCAAATCCATCTGGTGATGTCTATTCAGATAAAAATATTTCAGAACTTTTACAGCTTGGAAAAGAGTACTCAAATGAATTTTTGTTTATTTTTGATAATGCGTATTTACTCCATGATTTTTCGTCTTCAGCAAATCAGACTCCAGTGTGGGACCTTGCTAAAAAACATAATGTTTTAGATCAAACGGCAGTATTTTGTTCATTCTCTAAGGTAACATTTGGAAGTGGGGGCTTATCTTTTGCTGCTGCAGGAACTAAGCTTTTTAATCTCCTGGTAAGGCAAAGAACTTCTATGATTGTATCTTCTGATAAGGTAAATCAATTGCGCCATACAGAATTCCTCAAAAACAAAGATGATGTTATGAATCATATGAAACAACATGCAGAATTAGTTAAACCAAAATTTGAGGTCGCTTTTAATGCTTTGGATTCATTAAATCCAGAAATAGGCAGTTACAAAAAACCAACAGGCGGATATTTCATTTCCTATAATACAAATAAACCTATTGCTAAAAGAGTTATAGCTTTATGCGAAGAGGCTGGAGTTTTAATCACTCCTGCAGGCTCTACATATCCTCATTTCAATGATCCAGCAGATTCAAATATTAGACTGGCACCAACCTTCTTGGGTCTCGAGGATTTAAAGGAAGCAATGGAAGTTTTCACTACTGCCTTGCAGATAGCTTTTCAGGAATAACTTAATTAACTGCTCTAGTCAAAGGCACAAATTTACCATCTTCAAAGTGAGAAAATAAATTTTTAATTTCAGGATGTTTTGGCAATTCTTCTGTTGCATCATCGAGTAAGTTTTGCTCAGAAACATAAGCAATATAAAAGATGTGACCATTCTCAGCGAAGAGATGATAAAAAGGCTGATTTTTTTTTGGGCGGATCGAGGCTGGGATAGATTGATACCATTCTTCAGTATTATTAAATTCAGGATCTACATCAAATATGACACCACGAAAATCTAAAAAACGATGTTTTACAATCGCCCCAATGGCAAATTTTGTTTCAACTAGCTCTTGTTTTATATTATCCATATACTTATGTTTATCATATCAAAATTTTGGAGCTAATCATGTTAGTAACTAGTACACCATCTATAGAAGGCAAACAAATTCAAACTTACCTTGGGATTGTCATGGGTAGTACTGTAAGAGCTAGACATTTAGGCACAGATATATTGGCAACCTTAAAAAATATTGTTGGCGGAGAACTTAAAAGCTATTCAATTCTTTTAACACAGGCAAGAAAAGAAGCTATGGAAAGGATGATTAAAAGTGCAGAGGACATGGGTGCAGATGCAGTTGTTAATTTCAGGTATGAAACTTCAACCATTGCTGCAGCGGCCTCAGAGGTAATAGCATATGGAACAGCAGTAAAGTTTGAAAATTGATTCATTAAAAATTTTCGGAGAACGCCAAACTAACACTAATGCTTTCTGTCTTTTTATGAGAGAGAATTTTAATCTAAAATTTGAGTATTATGATTTTTTATAAATATTTTAAAAGAGAAAAGTATGAATAAAACTGAAAAAACTGCTTTTAGAGAAAGCATTATTGTAGTGATGATGGGCTTAGTAATTAATTTTCCACTTCAAACTTTTTTACTCTGGCTCACCATAGATAATTGGAGCTGGACAAACACATTATTAATTTCAATTTTTACTCAAACAATTTTAACTATGGTCGCTTTAATAAGAGTTTATTCAATCCGAATGCGGTTTAAAAGAGGGAAGTTTTAAGAATTCTTTAGAAGAATTTTTCCTTAATCTTGAAATGCAATTCTCTTGTAATTTTATAACTGGCTTTTTTAGGCCGCTTTAATTCATTCTAGCCTTGAAATTTCCTTTAGGTAAAATATCTTGATGAAATTAAAAATGTATCAAGTTGATGCCTTTGCAAATAAATTATTTGCTGGTAATCCGGCTGCGGTTGTAATTTTAGAATCACCTATGAAAGATCATGAGATGCAATCCATAGCATTTGAAAATAATCTTTCTGAAACTGCATTTGTAAGCATTCATGAAAGTCCAATTTACATCAGATGGTTTACTCCCTCAATTGAAGTAGATCTTTGTGGTCATGCAACTTTAGCTAGCGCAAGGATACTTTTTGAACATTATCCAGAGCTTGCTGGCGAAGAAATTAATTTTGACTCAAAAAGTGGTATTTTGAAAGTTACTAAAAATAAGGATGCCTTATGCCTTAATTTTCCGGTGGATAAACCAGTTTTATTAGATTCAGATCCATTATTTGAAGAAATATTAGGCATTGAGCCGTTGCAATTGTTAAAAGGCAAAGACGATTATTTAGCAATCTTTGAAAATCAAAAACAGATTGAGCACATAAAACCAAATTTTGTACTGCTTTCAAAATTAGATTCTAGAGGTTTGGTTATATCTGCTCCCGGAGATCAAGTAGATTTTGTATCCAGATGCTTTTATCCCGAGGCAGGGATAGAAGAAGATCCAGTGACCGGATCGGCTCATACCATGCTAACTCCATATTGGGCAAAGGAATTAGGCAAGAATCAGCTTGATGCAAATCAGCTCTCTAAGAGGGGAGGAAAACTTAATTGTACTTTGGCTGACAACAGAGTTTTTATATCAGGTAAAAGTGTTATTTATTTTGATGGAATCATTTCTATTGTTTAGAATTAAATTAAATTAAATTAATCTAGGAGAAAATTTATGGCTACATATATTGTCTATGCATTACTGCTTACAATTATTCAAATCTGGGTAGTTCCAGCGGCGTTTAATATTAAAAATTTTTCATGGTATACGACCAACAGAGATGAACCAATGCCTGAAACTTCTATTATGGCAGGCAGAGCTAATAGAGCAGCTACGAATCTACAAGAAAGTCTTCCTGCTTTTTTAGCACTAGCTTTACTATCAATGCATTTATCAGTTGATTTGACTGGTTTGGCTTTTTGGTGGTTAACATTGAGGGTTGCGCATCTTATTACATATATTGCTGGCATAGCTTTGCTGAGAACACTTTCATGGCTTGGGTCTTTGGTTACTTTGGTCATGATGGCGCTAGCATTGGTTTAGCAATTATCGATTAAATTTTGAAGAAAATAAGGGAGCAAAGCTCCCTTTTTCTTATCCGTTAGGATTGATTAAAAATTTTTCACCAGTTGCTTGCTTTGCATAAACCATCAGTGAGTCTATGGTTAACGCTCCTTCAAGGGTAACCTCCTGAGTATATGAGCTGGCAAAAGTAGTTTTAATTTCATTTGCTACGCGAGCTTGCATTTCACCCATTTTCTCAAATCCTACTTTTCCTAGAAATGGTGTTAATAGAAATCCACCAATACTCCAGTACATTCCGAAGCTTCTATTATTAGGTAGTGTAATGGCTGATTGATTAAGCCCTCCGTAGATATAAACTTGCTTATGATCTGTAGATCCATAGGGGCTATACTCAGTAGCATTTTTTCTTGCTGCACTTTCCATACAAGTAAGAATTTTTCCAGCAAGTTCTCCACCACCTGTTGCATCGAATGCAAGAGTTGCTTTGGTTTCTGTAATGGCTGAGGTTAGTTGCTCTATAAAATCATCATCCGATGAGTTGCAAACAAAATTTGCACCTATAGATTTTAATAGATCAACATGCTCTTGCTTGCGAACAATATTTATAAGCTGCACGCCATCATCAATACAGATTTTTACAAGCATTTGGCCAAGATTAGAGGCTGCTGCGGTATGAACAAGCGCGGTGTGTCCCTCCATTTTCATTGTCTCAACCATTGCAAGTGCAGTGAGTGGATTCACAAAGCTTGAAGCACAATCTCTAGGCTCAGTTCCTTCATTCATCACTAAGCAACTTGCTGCAGGCATGCAGCGGTATTGAGAATACATGCCACCGCCAACAACACTTACGACTTTTCCAAGAAGATTCTGAGCACTAGCTCCAGCTTCAATCACAACCCCTGAGCCTTCATTACCAACTGGCATGGGGATATTAAGTCTTGGCTTCATTGCACCCATAATTGCCTCTGGGACATCCATTGTAATTTTTGAGTCTTCAGCCTGAAGAGTGTTAATGTCGCCTGGTCCTAGCAAAAGACCTAGATCAGAAGGGTTGATTGGAGTTGCTTCAACTTGGATTAGCACTTCATCATCGCCTGGAGCAGGACGTTCAGACTCAGTGATGGCTATTTCTAACTTTCCTTGATCAGTGACAGTTGAAGTAATTTGTTTATTTAAACTCATTTTATCTCCCTATAAAGCATTAAATAGTAATATATACAAATAGCTATACAGTTTAGAGTAAGGCTCAAGTTTCACAATAGAAATAAAAAACTTTTCATGGATAATTATTCAAAACATGTTGCAATTCTTGGAGGAGGGATAGCAGGCTTGTCGCTTGGCTGTACTTTTTTAAAAGAGGGTATTCCAGCAGTCATTTTTGAGAAAATGTCAGAAGAAACCTCTCATGGAGCCGCAATAAGTCTTTCTTCAAACGCACTTAGTCTCTTAGATAGATTAGATATATATAGCGATCTTAAAAATAAATCCTTTTTACATTCAAAAGCAACTATACAAGGACCCAAGAAGAGCATATGCACATTTAACACGCCAGAAGTTTTGACGACACGTCGTCAAACATTGATGTCACTCTTGCATTCCAAATTCAAAAATCTTGGTGGAGATATAAAATATGATCACGCTCTAATAAAGTTTGATGATAAAAAATGTGAGGCAACATTTTCAAATAAACAAAAATATCACTTTAAGCACCTAGCGGCATGTGATGGAATCAGATCATCGATACGAGATACCTTTTTCCCATCAAATCAAAATCCAAAATACAGTGGCTATAGCGCATGGAGAGGTATTGGCAAATCACCGCTGAAAAGAGTTCATTTTGCTCTGGGTCCTGGAGGTCATGTGGTTAGTTATCCCGTCAATAATGATGGAGATGTTAGTTTTGTTGCTGTTAGGAAGGAAGATTTTCAATTTAAAGAATCATGGAAAGAGCAGGGATCACTTAATAATTTATTACATGATTTTTCAACTTATGACCCAAGCATTTTTCCTAAGCTTAAAGATGGAGAACCTCTTTATAAATGGGGCATTTATATTCGACCACCTTTACAATCAATGATTTCTAGAAATATTACTTTAGTTGGTGATGCTGCTCACCCTATGGTTCCATTTTTAGGGCAAGGTGCATGTATGGCTATAGAGGATGCTTATACATTTGCAATGTTATGCAAACAGAATAATGGAAATTTTATTGATGCACAGAAACCTTATGATTTGCTTCGGTCAAAGCGCACCAAAAAAATGCAAAAAGCGTCTTTGCTGCAAGGAAAAATTTATCATATGAAAAATCCATTGTTGGTATTCGCAAGAAATTCAGTAATGAAATATACCAACATTCCAGGCAATGACCTGAAGAAAATACATGATTATGATGCGCATCAAGAAGTATTAATGTTTTCTTGATCTTATTTGGAAAATTTCGTGAAATTTAAGGTCGAGTCTTTATCAATTTTTTTGTCTGACTTAGGCATTGGATATTTTAATCCAGAGGCACAATTGAAGAGAACAACTTTTTCATCCTTGCTTATAATCCCTTTTTCTATAGCTAATTGATATCCAGATGCTGTTGCAGCTCCCTCTGGACAAAGTAATATACCATCTTCTTTGGAGATCATATCTCTAGTTTCTATGATGTGCTTGTCCTCAACCGCAAAAGCAAAACCATTAGATTGGCGAATAGCATCAAGTATCAAAAAATCTCCTATGGCCACAGGAACTCTTATGCCCGATGCAACAGTTTTAGCATTATCCCAAGCAGTTGCATAATTTAAGCCTTTTTCAAATGCATCAACAATTGGCGCACATCCTGAAGATTGAACAGCAATCATTTTGGGAAGTTTTCCTTTAAGCCAGCCTAATTCTTTTAACTCGGAAAATGCTTTCCACATTCCAATGAGTCCCGTGCCTCCTCCCGTTGGATAAAATATTGCATCTGGTAATGTCCATTGCATTTGTTCTGCAAGCTCTAAGCCCATTGTTTTTTTGCCTTCAATTCTATATGGCTCTTTCAAGGTAGAGACATCAAACCAGCCAACTTTTTCTTTCCCTTCCAGAACTATTTTCCCGCAATCATTGATTAGTCCGTTTACCAGATATGTATTAGCTCCTTGAAGTTGTATTTCTCGAATATTTACTTTTGGTGTATCTTCTGGACAAAAGACAGTTGCTTTTATATTCGCTTGTCTTGCATATGCTGCCAAAGCAGCGCCAGCATTTCCATTAGTTGGTATTGCTAAATGTTTAATGCCAAATTGATGTGCCATTGAAACAGCAAGAGCTAAGCCTCTTGCTTTAAAAGATCCAGTTGGAAGCCTACCTTCATCTTTAATAATAATGTTACCGAGCTTGCCACCAAGCATATGAGCAGTTTTTTTAAGAGGAATTAGAGGTGTTATAACCTCTCCTAAAGAAATTCTTGAAGCAGAATTTGCAACTGGAAGTAATGCTTGATAGCGCCAAAAACCTGAAGCTGGTTCAATGCACCAGTTGTCTCTATTAAGCTCGCTTTTAATTTTTTTTAAATCATACCTTGCTAGCAAAGGCATTCCATTATTTGAAAGATTATAAATTTGATTCGCAGGATAAATTTCCCCAGTTTTAGAGCACTCTAAATGCAAGAGATATGTCGACATTTATCTGTTAACTCCACCAAACTTATCAGTAGCTAAGATCAGTTCATGAGTAATTTCCTTTTCAAATGCGCTATGACCCGAGAACGGTGTGATAATAAATTTTGCTTCTGGCCAATTTTTGTGAAGTTCCCAGGCTGTTGATAAAGGAGTGCAAACATCATATCTCCCTTGAATAATAGTAGCAGGGATATCCCTTATGATATCAATGCCTTCAATGAGTTGTTGCTCATGCGTTAAAAAGCCTTTATTGATAAAGTAATGATTTTCAATTAGCGCAAACGCTAGAGCAAACTTAGGTTCAGAAAAACCATCTACCATTTCGGGGCTATAACTTAAGTTAACGGTAGATCCCTCCCACCTAGACCATGCAATAGCTGCTTCAAGTTTTTTATCCTCATTATCACCTTTAAATATTTCGTAATATGCTGATATCAAGTTATCTCTCTTAGATATACCAATTGGTTCAATAAATTTTTCCCAAGCATCAGGAAAAATGTTGCTGGTACCATCTTGATAAAACCAATCCAATTCTTTTTTTCTTAGCATGAAAATTCCTCGAAGAATTATTTCACTGACTGATTCTGGATGAGTTTGTGCATATGCTAATGCTAGAGTGCTTCCCCAAGAGCCTCCAAAAACCAACCATTGATTAACGTTTAATTTTTCTTTCAAGGATTCAATGTCTGCCACTAAATCCCAAGTTGTATTATTTGTTAGACAAGCATGCGGCTTACTTCTGCCACAACCCCTTTGATCAAATACTATAATTCTATAAGCATCGGGATTGAAAAATTGTCTGACTGCTTCACTTCCACCTCCACCAGGACCTCCATGTAAAAAAACTGCTGGTTTACCATTTGGGTTTCCACATTGTTCATAATAAATTTCATGCTCACCTGCGTTCATGAAACCAGTATCATAGGGCTTAATTCGTGGATAGAGGGTTAATTGTTCAGACATGGAGAAAAATCAGAATAAACAAAAATACAATTAATTTTTTTTGGTCGAACTACTTACAAGCTCTTCAGATGATGCAATTTTAAATGGATCAATATCCTCGCCGAATAATTTTTTTGGAGATACTGACTCAAATTTTCCCTCAGTATCTGTTGGATCAGTAAAAAATCCAAGAACATAGCCACCTTGTGAATACCCCATTAAATCTCTTAATTCAGGAGACAGATCTTTTGCAATTGACGGAGGGCATGATAGATATTGATTTTCTTCTTGTCTTAACCAATTAGGTGCATAGTGGAGAAAAACACCTAATCTGTTTTCTGAGGTTTGATTTGCACCCCCTCCATGAATAACAGAGCCAGTATAAATAAATACTGATCCTGCAGTCATTTCAGCATTTTCAATTTCTTCGTCAAGAGGCATCCTATTTTTATCCCATTTATGAGATCCAGGCACAACCTGAGTGGCTCCATTTTCTTTCGTGAAATCTGTAATGGCCCAGATAGTAGCAAACTGCGTTTCAATTTTTCGAGGTACATATCCACCCCAAACGCCTCTGTCTCTATGTAGTATTTGAGCAGTTTCATTTGGACCTATCTGAATTGCCGATGTGAAATGTAGCTGATAACCATCACAGTGGGGCTCTAAAAATTTTTTTGATAATGCATTAATTTTAGGATCAAGGGCAAGTTCGCGACATTTTGGAGATCTAGCCATAAGAGCACCAACTCTCTTTGTTTGAAATCCGGTAAATTCATTATCGCCCTCAATATCATTTTTGAGGTATGGCTGAAGTTCATTTTTAATTTCGGCTAGATCATTTTTAGACAAAACATTATCTATTACTACTGCCGCATCTCGATCAATGATTTCCATGATACTGTCTAAATCAGTATCTGCACTTACATGTTGAATAGTCATTGCTTAAGTGTAGGATAATTTTAAAATTCTGTGAAATATTTTAATTAACCTGCTTGGATAATTGAATGATATATTTCTGGATCTGTAGCTCCCTCAGTTCCAAATAATAAGATAACGCTCTCTGAGTTGATACCTATTTTTTTTGCGATTTCATCATTTTCTGTAATATCTATTAGCGCTGCAAGACCAGCAACAGATGATTCGCCTGCCTCAATTGAAGGCTTGTGATTAGAAAGTAATCGCATCATAGTAGGTATTGATCGATCAGAAATAGTAACAAAGTCATCAGCTCCTTTTTCTAAAATCTTCCATCCCAGTAGAGATGGCTCACCACAGGATAAACCAGCCATCATTGTCTCTTTCTGGATATTAATTGAAATCATTTCGCCTTTTTTGGCGCTTTGAATTAAACATGGCGCATGTTCTGACTCAACAATAACAAACTTGATATTATTTTCATGGTATTTTTCCCAAAAGTACGAGCATATTGCAGCAGGAAAAGAGCCTACGCCTCCTTGTAGAATAATGTGGCTAGGTATTTCTTTTTTTTCTAATTGATTCGAAATTTCTTCAGACATTATGTTATATCCTGCCATGATGTCTTTAGGATATTTAGTATATCCAGGATATGAAGTATCGGAAATAATGTGCCAATTATTTAAATTAGATTCAGATTTACATATATTTACAGACTCATCATAGTTTCCATTTACCCTAATGACATTTGCATTCAGTCTTTCCATAGCCTCTTGTCGTCCTTTACTTACCTCAGAATGGATATATATCTGACATTTACATCCAAACAAATTTGCCCCAAATGCAACTGAACGACCATGATTGCCGTCAGTTGCAGTTGCAACTGTATATTTTGAAACTATTTTCCTGTATTTCCCGGTTCTAATATCTTCCAGCGATACCATACTACCAATTTCTTTTTTTAACACATCGTATAAAAATTTTAAAACTCCATATGTGCCTCCCAATGCTTTAAAACTTCCTAAACCAAATCTAGAACTTTCGTCTTTGTAATAAATTTTCTTTACATTTATTTTTGAAGCTATCTCTTCCAATGAGAGCAAGGGAGTAACTTCATAACCTTTCCAAGAGGTGATTTCGTCAAATGCTTCTCGAGTATTTTTTAGATTTAACACTGAACGAAGTTCTTCAGTATATGGCTTGTGAGTTTTATTTTGATTATGAAAATGATCTATAAGCATTCACTTATTCTATCTGAACTTATTTTTTTAATTCATTATTTAAGTAAGAATTTATATTCTGACTAACTATTCTCCACCAAGCGCAGTTCAGTTATAATTCTTCATCTTATATTGCCCAGATAGCTCAGTCGGTAGAGCAAAGGACTGAAAATCCTTGTGTCGGTGGTTCGATTCCACCTCTGGGCACCAACTTCATCGAGCATATTTTCTTAAAACATTACACCCGATTCCCTAAATTCCAATTAATCCCCAGCCATGATTTGCTATCGCATTCAAGATAATAAACCAACATGTGGCAAGATGAGTGACCCACCAAATAGTCCTTACCACAGCAATTGTGTCAGCTTGTTTGTCACTTTCTCCAACTTTCTCTCCTAGAGATTTAGCCCAAATTCTCCACCAATTATTCATCATGTATTCTCCATTAAAATTATTGCTTGCTATCCATTTATTTTAAATTAGATTTAAAATATTAATAATTTGATTAATTTAAAAAAAATCTTGCTGTTGCTCCCTTTAATTTTATTTTTAGGTTGCAGCTCTGACGAAAACAAATGGTACCCATTTCCAAATTCATTTTTCGGTAAATTATATACAGCAGGTCCTATTGCCTTAACCAGCAATTTTAATTACGGAACCAACTGGCAAAATGTAAGTGAGCTAAATACAAGCATAGCTAGAATGTCTTATGCAATGCAGCTTGGAGTTCCAGAAATAAATGTTGCATGGTTTTTAAATAGCAATGATTGGCCCGATGAACCGAATTTTCAATTCCAAAAATTAAATCCAAATAAGCAAGAGTCTGAAACTAGTAGATTAATAAATTTAAATGGTTATACCTATGATCGGATTAGCAAAAAAAATATTTTGTCATCAACAGTTTTTGATAATAAATTAAATATAGGAAAAGCTTCTTATCAAATATTACTTATAACTGACCTAGAGCATACATCTCCGAGTATTTTGAAGAAAATTCTTGCCCATATAAATGAAGGGTTGGAAGTAATTTTCATAGGTGATTTTCCGCAACGTGCAACTGGATTGTCTAATTTTGAAATAAGAGATAAAGAAGTTGTTGGGTATATAGAACAGATTTCTAAGCTTGTCCACCAACTCAACGATTCAAAAGATCTAATAAAAGTTCTAAATAATTTAAATATTAATCCATCGATAACTTTTGTAAATGAGGATAAAAATTACTTTAGATCAGCTATTAGGTCATGTGGCTCTTATAAAATTATTTATTTTTTTAATGACTCTTATCAATTAAGTGAAAGAAATTTTCGCATAGATGACTCTTTTATAAGTATAAAAATTCTTGATCCTTATGACGGAGTAATAAAAGAATTTTTAAATAAAAATTCCGATAAAAAATTTACATTATCTTTGGAGGGGGGCAAAGCAAAAATCTTAGTTCTTAGTCAAAGAAAAAGTTCAAATAATGAAAATTGTTTTAAAGTTGATGAATGGGCCAATCCAGATGAAAGTTACTTTCCAGTTTTAAGATGGTGGTGGCCAGGAAATGTTGTAGAAAAATCGCAGATTCAAACAGAACTTAAAAAATTTAAACAAGCTAAGTTTTCTTCAATTGAGCTGCAAACATTGACAATTGGAATGCCAAAAAAATATTTAATGCAAAATGAAAATAAAATCTTTCAAGTTGGAGAAAAGCCTTTTTTCGATAATCTTAAATATCTTTTTTCAGAGGCAAGTTCTTTAAAATTAAATGTAGATCTTACCCTTGGAAGTGGCTGGTCGAGTGGAGGACCATTCATTAAGGATTTTCCCGCACAGCAACTAATAAAATCGGAGATAGATATCATTGGTCCTGTAAGCGGAGTATTTCAACCAGCGAAAATTAAAGAACCTTCATATGTAAATAAAACTAACTTCATTGTTAATAAAACTATTGGAAACTTTGATAAAGACACTCATTTAGTAAAAGTTATTCTGACAAGAGTAAAGCGATCAACAAAAAAAGAAACTTTGAGTGAATTTAGAGATGTTACAGATTTATTTGATGGCGCAGGACTTAAATTAGATATTCCAAAAGGCAAATATAAATTGTTTTTTATTTATCAAAATAATGTTTCTCATAATACTCTTGGCTCTGCTTATAAAGGGGCTTGGGATGAGTCTCTGGTATTGGATCATTTAAATAAAGGAGGAATTGAGGAATATATTGAGAAGCTTGGGAATCAATGGATTAAAAATATTCAACCCTATAAGCCTAGAAACTTTTTCATTGATAGTTTTGAGCTGATTGGTGAGCTGCCTTGGTCACAAAAGTTTTTTAAAACTTTTGAGGAGATGCATGGGTATAGTATTGCTCCATACCTGCCTTTAATTTTTAAAAAGAATGGAGAATCGAAATACTTATATGCAATATTTGGTGAAGAATTTGTATACAAGTCAGAACATAACCTTAGTGAAAGAGTATACGAGGACTACCTAAATACCAGAGAACAGCTTTTCATGACAGAGTTTCTATTACCAATCAAAAGTTGGGCAAGCTCCTTAAATATTAAATTAAGGCTTCAAGCACATGGTGGATATGGGAATTATCTAGATGCATATGCCATTGCAGATATTCCTGAGAGTGAGGGTCTCTTCGCTGGAGGAAGTTTTGATTTTTTAAAATTGGCATCTTCAGCTGGCAATGTTGCTAATAGAAAAATTATAAGCTCAGAGTCATTTATAAAAATAGACTTTAATTATGATAGGTTAAAGCAAAATGATGTTGAAAGGCTAGCTGGCAATGCATTTGCAGCAGGAATAAATCAGATAGTTTTCCATGGATATCCATATGAGTTTCGCTTCTAATAAAATTAATCTTCCATATTTCATCTCCATTTTTCGTCCTTACTATGATTTTTGAAAATAAAAAGTTAAAGTAAAAAAACAGTTAAAGCAACAATTGAATCTGAGGCATAAGAAATTTCTATGAAACAAGTTTGTTTAGTCTTGGGAGCTGGCGCAGGCATTGGAGGCACTGTTGCAAAAAAGTTTGCAAAAGAGGGCTTCCATTCATGTTTATGCAGAAGATCTGATCAAAAAGGTTTAGATCAACTTGTTTCTGACATAGAGCAGGCAGGTGGATCAGCAACAGGTTATTTAATTAATGCAATTGAAGACAATGCCTTGGAAGAACTAATTCTTAGGATTGAAAAAGACGTTGGCCCTATTGAAGTCCTTGTCTACAACCTTGGTGCTCAAACAGGAATGAAGCTGCTTAATGAAACATCTTTAAAAGAGTTTGAATGGGGCTGGAGAATGGCAAATCTTGGGCTTTTTAGAGTAGCAAAAGTTTTAATGCCGATTATGGAAGATAGAAGTTCAGGGACATTTCTTGTAACTTCGGCAACAGCTGCAATGCGAGGCAACAAGAATCAGCATTCACATGCTGCAGCTATGGGTGGAAGAAGGATGTTGTGTCAAACTTTAAATGCAGAATTTGCATCCAAGGGAATTCATGTAGCTCACATTGTAGTTGATGGTATGGTTGATGCTCCTGATACCCTAGGAAAAATGCTCGGAGAGGAGTTATTCCAACAATTGCGTGAGACAAGAGGAATGGAGCATGATGGCTTGATTTTACCTACAAGCGTTGCAGATACTTACTACTATTTATCTCAGCAACATAGATCTGCTTGGACGCATGAAATCGACATCAGAGCATTCTCGGACGTGGCTTGGTGGAATTCTTAATTTATTTTTTAAAAAAAAATTTTAGTCTAAAGCTTTAAATCCAGATGCTTGCTCTACTTCTTCATTATTAAAGTATTTTTCCATTTGCTCTAGTAACCATTGACGGTCTTCATCCTTTGAGAGATCTAGATGTTTCTCATTAATAAGCGTGGTTTGATGCGATTTCCAAGCCTCCCATGCCTCTAATGATACAGTTTCCATTAACTCTATACCTTTTTTACCTGGCATTGGAGGTATTATCATGGCAGGTAACTCTTTTTGAAGTTTCTTGCAAAAAACTGTCTTACTCATAGTTCATTAATTACTTTGCTGATCGGTTTAGGAAGACCATATTCATTTATTCTATCCTTTTTTATCCATTTATATTTTTTATTTGTCTTTATTTCTGACTCATTTGTAGATATGTAGGTATTTAATTTTATATTCAGCCTTCTGTGTGTAAGCTCATGCTGAATTTTTTGACTTGATGTGAGCTTAAAGCTATTTGTATAACTTTCTAATGATCTTGATTCAAAGGGAATCCAAAGATTTTTCCAGATAGAGCTTGCTTCATTTTTGACAAGCAATAATGAATCTTCAGTTTGAATTAAAGATAAATTCATTGGAATAACTTTTTTTAGTTGAGCAACTTTCCTCTTTTTATTGTTGATTATATTAAATGCAGACATGCATTGATTTTGAACGGGACAATCTTTGCATGACGGATTTGTAGGAGTACAAACAGTAGCCCCTAAGTCCATAATACCCTGAGTATAAGCAAAGCAATTTTCTTTATTAACAAATTGGCTAGATAGATCCCATAATTGACTTTCCTTAAGCAAATCGATGTTCTTATTGACTAGTCTAGTTATTACTCTTTTAACATTCCCATCCAATATGGGATGCGGATTTTGATAAGCTAAAGACATAATTGCTCCGGCAGTAGACTTACCAATTCCAGGAAGTTCTAGTAATTGATGAAATTTTTTAGGGAATCTATTGTTATATTTCTCTTTTATAATTTCTTTCGTCTTGAATATATTTCTAGCTCTTCTATAAAAACCGAGCCCAGACCATAATGCCAAAATTTGATCTTCAGTAGCCTCAGATAATTTTTTTTGAGTTGGGTATTTTTTAATAAAATTTTTAAAATATGGCGTGGCTGTTTTTACTTGAGTTTGTTGAAGCATAATCTCAGAGATCCAAATTCTATATGGAGTAACTTTTTGCCTCCATGGTAAATCATGCCTTCCATTATTCAGGTACCACTGAACGATTTTTTGTGAGATGTGCTGTCTTAGATTATTCAAAAAGATTTTCTTTAAAAATGGGTTTTATATTTCCATCAAAGGAATAAATTATTGGGGCACCAGTTGGAATCTCCAAAGCCACTACCTCTTCCTTTGACAAATTATCAAGTTGCATAACTAAAGATCTAAGCGAATTTCCATGTGCAGCCACTAAGATATTCTCACCTTGCATAATTTTAGGTAGAATTGAGTTATTAAAATATGGCAAAACCCTATCAGCTGTATCTTTTAAACTTTCGCCTCCAGGAGGAGGAACATCATATGATCTTCTCCAGATATGAACTTGTTTTTCTCCCCATTCTTTTCGAGCATCGTCCTTATTAAGGCCTGAAAGTTCTCCATAATTTCTCTCATTTAAAGCTTGATTTTTTACAACCTTAATATCAGTTTGTTCTATACCATCTAAAATTATTTGACCAGTAATTTGCGCTCTCTTTAGGTCTGAGGTGAACATCATTGAAAATTGAATATCTCTTTGTTTGATTAGCGAGCCTGCATTAATTGCTTCTTTTTTCCCATCACTTGTTAACCCTGGATCTTTCCATCCCGTGAATAAGTTTTTAGCATTCCATTCACTTTGCCCATGACGAACTAGAACTAAAAAATTTTTATTTTTCATAATATAAATCTCACCAATAAATATATTTTAAGCGATAATAGGCTCATGCTGGAATTCAATTTATTTTTAATAGACTATTGGTATTTTTCTGTGCCTTTGTTTCTTTCTATTGTTCTATGGTTTCGCTCTGAGACAAGAAGGGGTGGAAATCGAGTAGATTGTACTCAACTCACTAATTTGGTGAATAAACAGTCTGCCCGTTTATTAGATGTTAGACCCAAAAGCGAATTTGAAACTGGTGCAATTGCAGGATCTGTGAATATTCCCTTCGACGAATTAGAAAACAGAAATGAAGAATTATTAAGAGATCAAGACAATCCTATCGTGTTAATTTGCAAAATGGGAAGAAATGCAGCTTTAGCTGGTGAAAAGATGCAGAAATATGGCTTTAAACAAACTCACGTACTACAGGGTGGGATTTCAACTTGGCAACAAGAAGGGCTTCCATTGGTCAAAGTAAAGTAGCTTATGAATTTCAATATTAAGTTTTTAATCTTTATTCCATTTCTCATCATTAATATTTCCGCAGATGAATTGATTATAAAAATATCGGGACAAACCAAGGCAGGCATTTTGAATTTAGGTATCTACAATAATGCAGAAGCGTATGACCAATCTGTAAAAGGGGAAGGGAGATCAGAAAGAGGTCTTTTTTCTGGAATTGATTCTTACATTGAACTTAGAGACAGTCATGAGTTTAGTATTGATCTCCCCGAGGGAACTTATGCCATTGCACTTTTTATTGATGCAAATAAAAATTTGAAGATAGATAAAAATTTTCTTGGTATACCAAAAGAGCAATATGGTTTTTCTAATAATGCGATGGGTAAGCTGTCCGGGCCCTCTTTTCAGCAAGCAAATTTTCAGGTAAAGGGTAATACTGTTCAAAGTATTAAATTGAAATAATATATAATCTACCCAATGAAAGAAGTAACTATTTATACAACAAAAACATGCCCATATTGCTTTAAAGCTAAGAGGTTATTTAAAAAATTAGATATAGCTTATAAAGAAATTTCTGTTGATTTCAAGCCTAAGCTAAGGGCGGAAATGGCAGCAAAAGCTGGAAAAACATCTGTGCCTCAAATTTGGTTTGATAATAGCCACATTGGGGGATGTGATGATTTGCATGAGCTTTACGAATCTGAAAATTTATTAAAGGCTTTAACTTAAGCTTTTTGAGCTTTAATTTTTTTTGAGAGAGTATTTCTTCCAATACCCAAAACCTTAGCTGCATCTTGTTTTTTTCCGCCTGTTTTGCTTAAGGCAAAATCAATGATCACTTTATCTAACTCTGGTTCAATGATTTCGAGCATATTCTCTGATTTGCTTTGATAAATTTCACCAAGCCAATTCGATAATCCTGATTGCCAATTTTCATTTTCAGCTTTATCGGACTGATCATTATTAATAATTTCCGCAGGAAGATCTTCTAAATTTACATTTTGAGTAGGCGCCATTAGAGCAATCCAATAACAGATATTTTCTAATTGCCTCACATTTCCTGGCCAATCATATTGAGTTAAGGCAAGCAGGGCCTCTGGATAGAGTACTTTTGGCTCATCCATCAAGGAATCTGCATGTCTTTTCAAAAAAGCAGATGACAAGTCAGCAATATCCTCTTTTCTTTGTCTTAATGGAGGCACATCAACCCTGATAACGTTTAATCTATAGTAGAGATCTTCTCTGAATGAACCAGCGGCAACAAGTGATTCGAGGCTTTGATGTGTAGCGGCTAAAATTCGAACATCTACTTTTATAGGTTTATCTCCACCAACCCTAAAAAATTCTTTGTTTGATAAGACTCTTAGTAAGCGAGTCTGAGTTTCAAGAGGCATATCTCCAATCTCATCAAGGAAAAGAGTTCCCCCATTTGCCTGTTCAAACCTACCAATTCTTTGTTCCACTGCGCCAGTAAAGGCCCCCTTTTCATGCCCAAATAACTCTGACTCAATGAGCTCTTTTGGAATATCGGCCATGTTTAAAGCAATAAATGGCATATCATGTCTAGGGCTATTTTTATGTAGTGACTTAGAGACTAATTCTTTTCCCGTTCCAGATTCTCCTTGTATTAGAACAGTGGCATTAGTATTGGCAAGCTTCCCAATTGATCTAAAGACAATTTGCATTGAGGGTGCTGAGCCAATAATTTCTGCTTTTGGAATCTTTTTTGGCTTGGCATCATTATGCTCTTCGAGGGCTTTTTGGATTGTAATAACAGCTTCCTCAAGATCAAATGGCTTAGGAATATATTCAAAAGCACCACCTCCATATGAATCAATAGCAGCTTGCATATCGGTAAAAGCGGTCATGATAATTACTGGTAATCTTTCATAATTATTTTTTACATGTTTTAGAAGATCATAACCATGCATACCAGGCATTTTTATATCTGAGATAATTAAATCTGGTTTCTCTGTATTTAAAGCATCAATTAATAATTCGCCATTAGAAAATGTTTTAATCTCAAAACCAGCACTCTTAAGACCTTCCTCAAGCACTAAACGAATAGCCTCGTCGTCATCTGCTATCCATATTTTAGGCACTTTTGGCTCCATTAATATTGTTATTAGATATAGGTATTAAAATTGAAAATATTGTTAGCTTATCTTTACGATCAAACGATATTGCTCCACCATGAATTCTCACGATATCTTGAGAAATAGATAGCCCAATTCCAGAGCCATTTTCTTTACCAGATATCATTGGGAAGAAAATTTGATCTTCAATCTCTGAGCTCACTCCAGGCCCGTTATCTCTAATGATTATTTCAGCTAGGGTGTTATGAACTGTTCCATTGATTGGTTGTCGGTATGAGATTTTAGTTTGGATTTGTAGACATGGTTTCTCTGCAAAATTCGTGCAAGCATGAACTGCATTCTGAGTAATATTAATTAAGGCCTGAATAAATAAATTTTTGTCCCCGTAAATTTCAGGAATACTTGGATCATAGTACCTCTCAATGATTAAGTTATCTTGAGATTCAGCATTGCTTAAAGCTAAAACTCTCTGCAGAGCTTCATGAAGATTAAAATATTCAAAAGTTGGTTTTTTAGCTGGAGTTAATATTCTGGTTACAATCTCATTTAGTCTATCAGTTTCTTCTTCAATAATTTTTAAAAACTTTTTTGAGAAATCATCTTCATATTTTGATTTTAAAATTTGGGCGCTTCCTTTAATTCCTGACAAAGGATTTTTCACTTCATGAGCAAGGGTTCTAGCTAAACCTGCCGCTATTTTTTGTGTTGAAAAATTTCTAGTTGAATCAATAATTTTATTGAGGTTATCAATGTTGACAGCTTCAATAAATACGAGGTTCTTTTTGTCTGAAAAAGTTATAGTAAGATCAATTGTTCTTGCATCCCCTGACTTATGAACAATCTCAAAGTCTCTTTTGGTAACTGATCCATTATTCTTTTTAGTTTTTCGAAGAATCTGATTGATTTGATCTCCAGTTCGTTCGTCTAGTATTGATAAAATTGTTTTACCTTTCAGTTTAGAGGAATCACCAGTCCAATGTGCAGCTTTTGCAGCTTCATTCATCCATACTAAATTGAAACTATCTCCATCTAAGATAATGATTTCAGTATTTAAGTTGTCAAATGCTTGGAAATTTGAAAAATCCATACTACCTAAAAAAATAAAGCCCCCCTGGAGAGGAGGGCTTCTGATCTATCTTTGTATAAGAATTACTCAATTTATAATTTATTTTGTAAGAGTCCCAACAATGTGAGCTAGGATCTTGTAAGGATCTGCATTTGAAGCTGGTCTTCTGTCTTCTAAGTAACCATTCCAGTTATGCTCAACAGTGTATACTGGTATCCTTATACTAGCTCCTCGATCGCTGACTCCATATGAGAATGTATCGATGCTTTGAGTTTCATGAAGACCAGTTAATCTCATATCGTTATCAGAGCCATAAGCCGCAATTCCATCTTCATGAACCTCACCGAGCTTTTCACACATTGAAGAGAATAGTTCCTCTGTACCATTTGATCTCATTTCTTCGTTTGAAAAATTAGTGTGCATTCCTGAGCCATTCCAGTCTCCAGTTTTTGGTTTGGGATGAATATTTACTCCAACTCCATACTCTTCAGCAATCTTATAAAGCAGATATCTACTTACCCATAGGTCGTCAGCTGCTTTAATACCTTCACCAAAGCACTGATATTCCCATTGCCCAAGAGCAACTTCAGCATTTGTTCCGGTTAATTTAATTCCAAGATCAAGGCATGCTTGTAAATGATGATCTGATACTTCTCTACCAACAACATTTCCAGCACCAACTCCGCAATAAAAATCTCCTTGTGCTCTTGGCTCACCATTTTCCCAACCTAGTGGCTCTCCAGTTTCAGGATCAGTAAAGAAGAATTCTTGCTCAAATCCAAACCACCATTCATCAGTGACTACATCAGCTGCAGCAGCTCTAAAATTTGTTGGGTGAGTCGTATGGTCAGCTGATTGTACCTGTGTCATTACAATGTCATGACCATGAGGATTTTCATATGTTTGAACAGGCAGCAGCAAACAATCTGAGCTTCCGCCTTCAGCCTGTTGAGTCGACGATCCATCAAAAGACCAATCTGGTGGTGTGTCTGCATCAGTAGCTTTTACTTTGCTTCTCATTGATGGCTCAGGCTGATAGCCGTCAAGCCAAATGTATTCGTATGTTTTATATTTTGACATTCTCTTTCTCCTAAAAATTTATTGAGTTTTTATACATTTATTTATAAAGCAATTTTTATGCCAATATATATGCACTAATATGGTGCAATAAATGATCAATTTTAGTTCAATTTGTTCAGAATTGCATCATATCAGTGCATATTTAAAAATAATTTTATCTTAGGAAAGTAGTTCTCAAAGCCTTCGAATGAGTGATTACCACCAAATTTAATCTCAATTTGGCTACCAGCAAAATATCTAATTGCAAGCTTATAATCCAACACCTCATCACCTGACTGAATCAAAGTCATAAAATTACCTGGTCTTTTTAGGACTTTAATTTTTTTACTCATCTCATCCAGCAAATTCAGATGGTCTTTATTAATAACAAATTTTTCACCCGTTGAGTAATTTTGATTTTCTCCAAGATACTCCGACATATCTATTGGCGGAACCGCTGGATTAATGTTTACGCAAAGAAGTTTATATTTCTCTGAAAAATATGTTGCATAGAATCCGCCTAAAGAACTTCCAATGATGGATGATGGAGATTCTGATTCTATTATTTTGTCAATTTGATGATATGCGTTTTCAATATCGTTATATAAATCAGGTATCAAAATTTGAGTTGAATTAGTATTTTTTTTAACGAATGAGTCAATTAAATTTGCTTTTGTTGAATCGGCTGCAGAAGCAAACCCATGAAGATATAAAATTTTACTCATTCAAAAAATTGATTTCTTTTTCTTCGATTGCTTTATTGAATGGGTCAATTAAGTTTGCTTTTATTTGATCATCTACTGAAGAAAACTTATAACTATTTAAAATTTTACCCATTCAAGAAATTAATTTCTTTTGCTTCGACCGCTCCGTTTGTAAAAATATTTTCTAGCCATTCAGATAGAATTCTATTTTGTTGATATTTTTCATCTTGCGATTGGCTAAATTGAGGTGGAGAAAAAAATGGAACTGGTTTTTCCTGCTGATAAGAAATTACCTCTGCTAATTTTGCATCGATGTAAATATTTATTCTCAATAAAAAATTAATTAAATTAAGATCATTATTTTTAAATTTTGCCTCTATTGAGAGAGTATGAGGCGTTCGTGAAATTACAGTGAATTCGGCCAGGCTTTTTTGGTCATTATTGAGAATTTCAAAAGTATAACTATCATTCTTGAAGTCACAGAGGATCTTCCTCAATCTAGAATAATTAGCACTACAGGTTGTGAGATGATCCTTAGTTTTTAAAACTTTATACATTCATTTAATTTTATTATCTTTGTTAAAAGGTGTATAGGATTTGCATGCTTCAATATAATTCTCTATTTGTATTTTTTCAGATTTACAAAAATCACTTACTGCTTGGCCAAAATCCTCTTTTAAAAAATAATGAAAAGACGAACTTACATGTGGCTGAAATCCTCTCCTAATTTTATGTTCCCCTTGAACCCCCGGATCAAAATATTTTAGATTATTATCTATACAATATTCTATCCCCTGATAGTAACAGCATTCAAAGTGAAGATTTTTTATTTTTTTTGTTGCTCCCCAATGTCTTCCGTATAGTGTATTCTCTCCTTCAAAACAAAGAGATGCACCAATTGTCTCTCCTGCAAGTTCAGCAAAGAAAATAACTGGTTTAACACACTGATTTGCGGTATTTATTATTTTAAAAAATTCTCTATTTAAATATGGATTCTGAGCTCTTTCAAAGTATGTTTTTTGATAAAATACATAAAATAAATCCCAATCTTCTCTGGTGAGTTCGTCATATCTTTTGCAATTAATTTCAATGCCTAGTTTACTGATGCTATTTCTTTCTTTGCGAATAGTAGCTCTTTGACGAGATGTAAAAACTGATAAGAAATTGTCAAAGTCACAAAAATTATCATTGATCCAAGTAAATCTGTAATTTAATCTTTCAATAAAATTTTTATCGCGTAAAACAGTTTTGCAGTCTTCGTTTGGAAAAAGAATATGCCAAGATTCGATTTGCTCCATTTCCATTTTTCTTATACCTGCATCAATAAGATTAAATTTATTTTTTTTATTTTTAGCTAAAATTCTATCTCCTTCACATGGAGTGAAAGGAATTGCTGTTAGTAATTTAGGATAATAACTTCTACCCGCTCTTTGCAATGCATTTGCCCATTGGTGATCGAAAATGAATTCACCATAACTGTTAAATTTTTTATATAGCGGCATGAAACTTATCAATTTATTATTTTCAATTTCCCCAAGATGATCTGGAATCCATCCAGACGTTTCTGAAGCAGACCCACTTTCTTCCATTGCCCTTAAGTAAGTAAAATCTTCAAAAGGGTTATTTGCCTTAATTGAATAAGATTCTTCTTCTAGATTAATTTTTTTAATTTCAGATTTCATGAAATCAAATGATAAGAAAACAAAATACTGAAAGCATTAGCAAATAAAGAGATGCAAAGTGATTATTTTTAAATGCAATTAAATATTTCTTTTGGTTAGCAAGACGATGTTGATAAAAATAAAATCCACATAAAAAAATTGTCCCTAGGAACCAAATAAATTTTAGTTCAGCTTGCCATCCAACCATGAGCAGTAAACAAATTGCGAGGAATTGAAAGATTGCAACAATTTTTAAAGTATTTGATCCCCACCATATTGGCGTTGAATTGATGCCTAATTTTTTATCATCATCTTTGTCAGACAAACCATAAAGAGTGTCAAAGGCAATAGTCATTGCAGCAATTGCAAGGTAAAGCAAAATCATAGTTGAATTATTTAATTCGTTTGTCATTGCATAAACAATGATTGTGGGATTAAAAGTGAGACCAAGAAATATTTGAGGCCCAACAAAAAATCTCTTAGTGAGAGGATACACAATTATCATGAACGCAAAACAAATACTTATCAAAATAGTATTTGTGTTAGTTAGACTGAGCAAAATTAAGCTTAATATCCCAAGTATTATAAAAAGAGCCCAACTTTCATATATTGAAACTTTTTTGCTCGGAATTGGTCTTAGTTTCGTTCTTTCTACATCGCCATCAAGGTCCTTATCCCAAATATCGTTAATAACACAACCCGCTGATCTAACTAAGATAGCTCCTATAAATACTATAAAAAAATCAGAAATTTTGAAATTGCCACCAGTGCTTATAACTAAAGCTAGTAATGCAGGCCAAAGTAAAAGATATATTCCAATTGGCTTATCTAGTCTCATCAATTCAAATAGGGCAACTGCTTTATTCATGGAGATAAAAAAACCTCCATAACACTCAGTGGATAGTTACGAACTAGGTACTGAGTTCTTCTTCCCCAAACAATATTGTTATTAGTCATTTTAAATTCAGCAAATTCACGTTTGGTTTTAACAAATAACTTACTTTGAAAAAGTAAATCGCCAAGTGGCTTTGATCCGATTGATCCTAATCCAGGATAACCTTTTGAAGATGTAAGGTTTGGTATGATGCTTCTGGCGTAAACTACGGGCAATAAATTTCCATAAAGCAACACTTCTCTAATACGCACTTCTTCAGGAGACATTTTAAGAGCTGCGTATTCATCCTCTTCAGCTGAACCAATATCATCATGCAAAATTTCAAGTTTAAATTCGGCAATAGAAGAAATTTTTTTTGTAATTGAATTTTCTTCATGCAACCAATCAAGGATATTTTGATCTCTCAAACAGTGTTTTAATTCTTTGGCATTTAGCCATTTATTATTTCTTGTAAGTTGCATTAATTAGATCTTCAAAATCTGATATTATAGCCTGCTTAATTTTCATTAAATGAGACTTTTTAATACTGATTATCTAAGAGAGAAGAAATGAAATACAAAAAATGGGAATGCATTGTATGTGGATTGATATATGATGAAGAGCTAGGATGGCCTGATGACGGCATTGAGCCAGGAACCGCATGGGATGACGTTCCAGATGATTGGTTATGCCCTGACTGTGGAGTGGGGAAAGAAGATTTTGAAATGATCGAAATTGAATGATTGATACCCCTAAAAACTTAACTCAAAACATACTTATTGGTCTGATTCTAGGTTTTGTTGTTGGCTCCTTTCTTTATTACACAGATTTTATACCAAGCCAGATCGATGATTTTATAGAAAAATATATTTTTAATCTTGGAGGAGATATTTTTATGAATCTCCTAAAGTTGCTAGTTGTGCCATTAGTTTTCTTTTCTTTGGTGTCGGGCATTTCATCTTTAGGAAGCTCACAATCTTTTGGCAAGTTAACATTTAAGACAGTTGGATTTTATTTATTGACAACCGGCATAGCTGTATCTTTGGCCTTGATCGCAGGTTCGTTTTTTCAACCTGGTTCTAATTATGCTTCTGATTTACCAATGGCAGCACCAAGCTCTTTGCCTCAAGGTCAAGGTATCTACTCAACTATTGCAGGAATTTTCCCTTCAAACATTATTCAAGCCATGGCGGAAAATCAAATGCTAGCTATAGTTTTCTTTAGTATTATATTTGGTCTTGCTTTGAATAAGACTAATCATTTAACAGGCAATTTAAGCGATTCATTTTCAAAATTAAATACAGTATTTTTACAGTTGATTGTCATGATAATGAGCTTTGCACCCTTGGGTGTTTTTTGCTTAATTGGAAAATTTGTTATCGCTGACGGACTTGATATATTTCAAGATGTTGTTGCATATGTTGTTCTGCTAATTTCGCTTCTATTATTTCATGCAGCTTTTACTTACTCTTTTTTTCTTAAGGTTATAGGTGGTTTAAATCCATTAACTTTTTTTCGAAAGATGAAAGATGTTGCTTTATTTGCATTCTCTACTTCATCAAGCGCGGCAACAATTCCAGTTACTCTAAAAACAGCCAATCAAGATTTAGGCGTTAATCAGAATGTAGCCTCTTTTGTGGTGCCAGTAGGAGCAACCATAAATATGGATGGAACTGCAATTATGCAAGGCTTAGCAACAGTATTTATTGCGCAAATGTCTGGCATTGATCTAACACTATTTCAGTATGTTCAAGTTGTGTTATTAGCTGTTGCTACCTCAATTGGAACAGCTGCCGTCCCGTCAGCGGGAACAATTACTTTAATAATAATTTTGCAACAATTTAACTTACCACTTGAAGCAATTGGAATCATTCTAGCTGTTGATAGAGTTTTAGACATGATCAGAACATCGGTAAATGTTACCGGCGATGCAGCAATTGCGTGTATAGTTGCGAAAACAGAGAATCAATTGGATGAAAATATTTTCAATTCAAAGGGTTAATTACTAATTAAATTTAATTTTATTTGATAAAATTTAACGCTTGTTAATAGGAGAGAAATGATGAATGTATTAATTGCCCCTGCATTGGGTGTTCTTGGTTTGATTGCCGCTTTTGTGGTATTTAGTTTGGTCATGCGTTATTCAGATGGAACTGATCAAGTGAAAAAGATTGGTGATGAAATTCATAAGGGCGCAATGAAATTCATGAAAACAGAATATACCTATTTATTGATCTTTGTAGCCGTATTGGTTGTTCTGGTTGCAACATTTCTTACTATTCAGTCTGCGATTGCGGTCGTGGTTGGAGCTGCTTGCTCATCGTTAGCTGGATTTATTGGAATGTATGCTGCAACAAAAGCAAATGTAAGAACTGCAACAGCAGCCCAGCAAGATGGCGCAGCAGCTGCACTAAGTGTTTCATTTTATGGTGGTTCGGTCATGGGATTGTGTGTTGCATCTCTTGGTCTAATTGGCTTAGGAGGCCTCTTCTATTTCTTTAGTGAATCTCATGTTCATGCCCTTGAAGGATTTGGAATGGGTGCATCGGTTGTAGCTTTATTCTCTCGAGTTGGTGGAGGTATTTTTACTAAGAGTGCAGATGTTGGAGCAGACTTGGTAGGAAAGATTGAAGCAGGAATTCCTGAAGATGACCCAAGAAATCCTGGAGTTATTGCTGACAATGTCGGTGATAATGTTGGCGACGTTGCAGGAATGGGCTCAGATATTTTTGAATCCTATTGCGGTTCAATGATTGCTTCTATTGCTATAGCTTATACTTTGGGCTCCAGCGAAATGATGATGTATCCATTGGCTCTTACTTCAATTGGCCTAATAGCCTCTATCATCGGAATAATAATAGTTAAATTGCAATCAGCAAAAGCTCCAGCAAGTGCATTAAGATCAGGAACTCTTCTGGCTCCAGTCCTCTTTATCATCATGGCTTATTTTCTAACAAATACTATGGCTGGTGTCTCAATGAATGTTTGGTGGGCTGTAGTTTGTGGAGCTGTTGGAGGAGTCCTAATTGGATTAATTACTGAATACTATACTGGCGGAGCCCCCGTTCAAAAAATTGCTGAGTCAGGAGAAACTGGGTCAGCAACCGTTATGATTTCAGGGCTTTCTGTTGGAATGCAGTCTGTTGTAATTCCGATTTTAGTTTTAGCAACTATTATTCTTATATCTACTACTTTATCTGGTGTTTATGGAGTTGGTGTTGCAGCGGTAGGCATGCTTTCAACTGTTGGTATTACTATGGCTATAGATGCATATGGCCCAGTTGCAGATAATGCAGGTGGCATAGCAGAGATGGCAGGAATGGGTGAGGATGTCAGAGAGATTACTGACTCATTGGATGAGCTAGGTAATACAACAGCAGCCATTGGAAAAGGTTTTGCGATTGGAGCCGCTGCTCTTGCAGCACTCGCAATTATTTCTGCATTTTCAGCTGTTGTAAGTCTTAATTTTGGTGATGCATTCACTTTATCTCTTGGTCAACCAATTGTCTTGGTTGGAATGTTTATAGGGATATGTATTCCATTCTTAATTTCTTCAATAACCATGACAGCTGTAGGAGATGCGGCTTTTGAAATGATCAATGAAATAAGAAGACAGTTTAGAGAAATAACTGGCTTAATGGAGGGCAATGCTGATCCTGATTCTGAAAAATGTGTTGAGATTGCAACTAAAGCTGCCTTAAAGAAAATGATGTTACCTGGTGTGATTGCTGTAGCAATGCCAGCAGTAGTCGGATTTGGTTTAGGTGCTATGGCTTTAGGTGGAATGCTTGCAGGCGGTCTTTTAGGCTGCGTTGCACTTGCCTTATTTATGGCAAACGCTGGTGGTGCTTGGGACAATGCAAAAAAATATGTTGAGAAGGGTAACTTTGGTGGAAAAGGTTCTGATACTCATGCAGCAGTTGTTGTTGGAGATACTGTTGGGGATCCATTTAAAGATACATCTGGACCTTCAATGAACATTTTGATTAATGTAATGGCAATTGTGAGTCTTGTAATAGCCCCATTATTAACATTGAACGGAATGCTGTAAGAATTAACAAATCTAAAAAATAAGAAACCCGCAATGGCGGGTTTTTTATTTCTCATTTAATATAGATTCTAAGAATGATAATTTAATCAAGTGAGGGAAATAATATGAATCAAATAGCACTTTTAACGCCAGTTCTAATCTTAACGCTTTGGACTTTTATAATTTTTTTAGTAATGGCCTTTGGCAGAGTTACTTCTATGAAAGATCCTCAGGATGCAGCACACACAAAAGACATTCAAGGAACTATGCCAGCATGGGTTGAAAGGACATCAGATAACTATAATCACCTTTTTGAACAACCCGTTGCATTTTATGCTGTTACTATATCTATTGCCTTAATTAATAATTTTGACTCTTTTATGGTGCAACTGGCATGGGCATTTGTAATATTAAGAATCATTCATTCACTTGTTCAGTTAACAATTAATATAGTCCTAGTAAGATTCTTATTATTTGCTTCAGGATGGCTGATTATCGCTTATATGGCATATTTTCAGCTTTTTGGTTAGGGTTATTTAGTATATTATTATCAATTACATTGGAGACTTAAAATGAAAAAATATTTTGTTCTAGGAGCCGCATTACTGTTTTGTAATTTTTCACAAGCAGCTGTATACATGATTGATTTCAAATGCAATCAAGAGGCGTATAAAGTATTTGCTACCATGACCTTAGAGGAGCTTGATGGTCAATTTCTTGAAGGTTCTTCAAAGCTTGCACGGTATCATGATCTAACGACTGGAAAAGGTATAGTTATCGTAGAGGCTGATGATCCTACTCTTGTAATTGAATTCGCTAATGGATGGAGTGAAGTTTGCGAATCTGAGATAGTTCCTGTGGTTGATGATAAAAAAGCAATGGAGATTTTGACTAGGTAGTTAAGCGTCAGCAAAAGCTATAGAGCCTGAGATCCATCTTTCTATCAACTGATTAGCAAGCTCAGGCTCCTTATTACATATTGATTCAGCAACTTTTTTGGTTTCCATGAGATACTGACTGTCTCTAACTAAATTGGTGTATTTCATCGGTACAATTCCTGTTTGTTGCGCACCCATAATTTCTCCAGGACCTCTTATGATTAGGTCTTCTTCTGCGATTTTGAAGCCATCTTGAGAATCTACTAATACCTGTAGTCTTTGGGAGGAAACATCTTGAATCTTATCTTTATGAAGAAGAATACAAAAGCTTTCCTTAGTGCCTCTGCCTATTCTTCCTCTTAATTGATGCAATTGCGCTAAACCAAACCTTTCAGCATTTTCAATTACCATGATATCTGCATCAGGAATATCAACTCCAACCTCAACAACAGTTGTTGATACTAAGATTGAAGTTTTAGAATCTTTGAAAGCTTGAACTTGCTCTTGTTTTTTAATTGCTGATAACTTGCCATGCAAGCAACCAACTTTATCTTGACCAAAATGCTCAGATAAATCTTCGTGGGTTTCCATAACAGCATTCAAATCCAAGTTCTCAGATTCTTCAATTAAGGGGCATATCCAATAAACTTTGCTACCTTTTTTTGTAGCAGCTGAGATTCTTTGAATGAGTTTTTCTTTTCCACTTAGGGGCAAGCATGATGTTTGAATTGGTTTTCTGCCAGGCGGCAATTCATCTATCACTGAAACATCCATGTTTGCATATACGCTCATCGAAAGTGTTCTTGGAATTGGAGTGGCTGTTAATGTGAGCTGATGAGGTGCAGATTTTTCAGAATTATTTTTCTTCCTTAGAGCCAGTCTTTGATTCACACCAAACCTATGCTGCTCATCGATGATAATGAGAGCAAGATTAGAAAACTCAACACTTTTTTGGAACAAAGCATGAGTTCCAACTAATAATTTAATCTTGCTATCCTTGAGATCCTCTAAGACTTTTTTTCTTTTGCTTGTAGATGTGCTGCCAGTAAGAAGGGCTATTTTCACTGCTTGTTTGTTAAAAAATGATTGCAAACTAATAAAATGCTGCTCTGCTAGGAGTGTAGTTGGGGCCATAAAAGCAACCTGAAAAGATGAATCAAGAGCCAACGCTGCTGCTAATGCGCCCACCACTGTTTTTCCTGATCCAACATCCCCTTGGACCAATCGCATCATAGGAACTTCTTGTGCTAGATCCTCTTTAATTTCACTTATAACCCTAGCTTGGGCCCCAGTTAATTTAAAAGGAAAATTTAATTTAACTTCTGCTGTCCATTCACTTTCTTTTGACAATGAAAAGGCATGGTGCCGTTTTTGCTTGCGTTTTAAAAAAGCCATGCCGGCTTGAAATGCAATCATTTCTTCTTTTAACAATCTTACTCTTGCTGGATGAGAGCCACCAGGTAACATTTCATTAATATCAATATCTGCTTCAGGATTGTGGATTATTTGAAGGGCATCAATAATTTTCATGTTTAAAGATGCGTCATATTTTTCAACATCAAGAAAGTCTTCTTCAAAATCTAATTTTGAAATTGCAGCTTGAATAAATCCTCTAATTTTTTTTTGCCCTATTCCTTTAGGCACTCTGTATACAGGTGTTAATTTTTTATCTTTTAATTCATGATCATGAGATATAACCTCATATTCTGGGTGGATCATTTCTAATCCATATCTACTCAAGCTCACTTTTCCGTAGCATAAAAGCTCAGTTCCAGCCTTCAGCTGCTTCGTTTGAGCAGGATGGAAATAAAAAAAACGAATATTAATATTTGAATATGTATCAGCAGATTTTAGTACCATCATTTTTCGTGGCCTATAGATGGTTTGAGCAGACAAAATCTTTACTTTTATTAATTTTTCATCTCCTGGTTGAAGGTCGCTTATATTTGAAATTTTTGTTCTATCTTGATATCCAAAAGGAAGATGAAAGCATAAATCTCTTAAGTTAAATATTCCTATATGATTTAGTTTTTCAACTATAGAAGGCCCGATACCTTTTAATTGTATTAGTTCAATATTAGCCACTTACCGATAATACTTTTAATATATGAACTTTAGAAACAAATATATGAAAAAAATTTTAATTTTAGGCTATGGAGATATTGGAATGCGCGTAGCTTCAATGAGCCCAAATTATCAATTTGTGGGAGTTTCCAGAAGCAGGCCTGCGCATCAAGATAATGTTGAATTTATTAATTTAGATTGGATAGAGGACTCAATTCTTAATCTCCCGCAAGAGAATATTTCATCGGTGGTCTTAATATTAAAACCAACTTCTCCAGATGTGGGCGGCTATCAAACAGGGTTTCTGGAGGCATCACGTAAAATTATTGATTTTCTAAATCACAACATTATTTTTGAAAAGTTAGTAATTGTGAGTTCAACCAGAGTTTATGGTTTGGACAATGGACGAAATATTACTGAATCAGTCATTCCTATACCTGATGATGATCAAGGAAGAATTATCTTAGATTTTGAAAATTTTGTATTAAGTGAATCCAAAGTTGAACCTTTGATACTCAGACCCTCAGGATTATATGACGAACGCAAACATTGGATGAAAAGTCATGTAGATTCTTTTGATGGAAAAAAATATCCACTCCGTTTTAGTGAAGCGAATTTGTTTAGTAGAGATAATCTTGCATCAGTTATAAAAAACTATCTTTGTAATCAAGAACAAACTCAAATATATGGAGTATTAATTTGCAGTGAGAAAGCTCAAAGTTATAGTGAAATTTTTTCTCGTATATGTCCTGAATGCTCCTTTCAAGATTTTTTTATTGCCTCGGATACCATTGGCAAATCATTCGATCCACAAAAGTTATCAGACAGTGGTTTAATGAGATAATAATTATGATTATTTGGGAATTATATGTTTTATAGCATGACAGGTTACGGCTCTGGACAAGCCACATCAAAAAAGATGGAGGTTTTGTGTGAAATTAAGTCTGTCAATAACAGATTTATAGATATTTCATTTAAAGGTTATAGCCTTCCAAATGATTTAGAGGAGTATATTAAAAATCAAATAAAGAAAAAATTTTTAAGAGGCTCCTTTGAAGTCAAAATCTTTGATAATTTCCAGTCAGATCACTCCTATGAGCTCAATGAAGAGGGTATTAGAAACCTAAAGAAAACTTTGAAATCAAGTGAGGATTTTAAACATTTAAATCTCAAATTAAGTGATCTGAGGGATATTCCTGGTTTATTAACAGTGAAGACTTCAAAAAAAAGATATCGCTATGTTGGGAAAAAAGGCATTAAACATTGCAATAAAGAATTTGGTTGAATCAAGGGCAAAGGAGGGTAAAAAGATAGAAAAAATCATTTTAGCAAAGACACTCTTCTTAAAAAACGCCCATCATAAATTATTTAAATCAGCACCTTCATTGTTAAGACATAGAGAAAAGGCTATCAAGAATAGGTTTGTTCAAAAAAAGATTGACATAACTAAGGATGAAATAGCTAATGAAGTTTCAAATTTAGCAATTAAGCATGATATAGCTGAAGAGCTTGAAAGAATCAGCTTTCATATTGAATCTTTAAACAAATTATTTAAGCTTAAAAATGCTCATGGAAAAAAAATGGACTTCATCCTTCAGGAGCTTTTTAGGGAAGTAAATACTTTATCAGTAAAAATTGAAAAATCAGATTTAAAGGACTTAGCCCTTACTATGAAATTGAAAGTAGAAGAATTGCGTGAACAAGCCTTAAATTTAGAATAATGAAAGATCCTAAGCTTTTTTTAGTTTCTGCTCCATCTGGTGCTGGCAAGTCATCATTGATAGATGCGGCTCTAGCCAGAGCAAATAAGTCTGATTTACCCTTAGAATTATCTGTTTCTTACACAACAAGATTGCCTAGAAAAGGAGAATCTGATGGCAAAGATTATTTTTTTGTATCAAAAGAAGAATTTCTAGATAAAAAAAATACAAATTTCTTTTTAGAGTTTGCCGAAGTTCATGGAAATTTGTATGGCACCTCTACTGATTTTGTAAAATCAAAATTGTCTATGGGAGTAAATTTAATTCTTGAAATCGATGTACAAGGATTCAGACAAATTAATGGTTTATCAATGAATTATGAGTCTATTTTTATTCTCCCTCCTTCGATTCATTCTTTAGAAGAACGCATAAGAAATAGGGGAGACGAAGATCTCAATGCAATTGATTTAAGATTAAAAAATGCAAAAGACGAGTTGGAGCATGCAAGTGAATACAAGCACCTCATAGTTAATGATTCTTTTGATAAGGCAGCTGGTGAGCTATTTAACATTATTGCTCAAAATGAGTCCTTAAATCAGATAAATAACGAAGAAGTACAACAGTTTTTAGCTCAGCTATTGTCTTATTAGGTAAATAAACACTAAAATACGCGCTCGAGGACAAAATTATGGCAAGAATTACAGTAGAAGGTTGTTTAGATAAGGTCCATAGTAGATTTGAATTAATCTTATTAGCATCTGGAAGAGCAAGACAACTTTCAACAACTAGCAGAGAACCCATGGTTGAATGGGAAGACGATAAACCAACTATCGTTGCTTTAAGAGAAATAGAAGAGGGTTTGATCACAAGAGAAATTCTTGATAAGACCCTTGAAGAGGATCTTTTATTAGATGAATTTTCTATTGATAGAGATAAGCCTAAAGACGATATTATAGGCTAATGAAAGTCTTGGAGTTGCTAATTGAGTGAACGGGCCCTTCCCAGTCAAGTACTCTTAGATTTCTCTAACAGAAAACTTCTTTCACCGGTTCCAAAAAAGCTATATAAATCAGCAAAAATATATTTTTCTAAGAACGAACTAGATCTTTTAGAAACCGCATATAATGTTGCTTTTCAGGCCCATAAAGAACAATCCAGAAAAGATGGTTCAGCATACATAACCCATCCTATTGCAGTCACATCAATTTTAATTGAACTTAATTTAGATATTGAAACTGTATGCGCAGGCCTTATGCATGATGTCCTTGAGGACAGTTTTATTCAGAAATCTTATTTAGAAAAACTTTTTGGTAAAGATATCGTTGCAATTGTTGATGGAGTGAGCAATTTAAACAAACTGGATTTTCAAAGCATAGAAGATCGCAATGCAAATAATTTACAAAAAATGGCTTTAGCTATGTCAAAAGACATAAGAGTTATTATTGTAAAGTTATGTGATCGACTTCATAACATGCGCACCATCGAATTTTTGCCAAGAGAAAAGCAAATTAGTAAGTCAATAGAGACCCTGGAATTGTATGGACCGATTGCAATTAGAATAGGAATGCAAAACATTCGTGTGGAGCTAGAAGATTTAGCTTTTCAATGTTTGCACCCCCTGCGAGCAAGAATGCTTAATTCTGCTATCAAACAAGCAGTTGGAGGGAGACAAAAAATTATATCTAAGCTCAGAAAGCAGTTTAAGTATTACCTAAAAAACAGTGAGATTTCAGCGATTGTTCAGGGCAGGCAAAAATCTCTCTATAGCATATACAGAAAGATCAAAGATAAAAAAAAGCCATTCTCTCAAATACTAGATGTTTATGCCTTTAGAGTTATCGTTGATTCAGTCGATGATGCATACAGAGCATTAGGAGTTATTCATAATTTACACAAACCCATAGGTAAAAAATTTAAAGACTATATCGCCATACCAAAATCAAATGGTTATCAAGCGATTCATACCTCACTTATTGCACTAGATGGAGTGCCAATTGAAGTTCAAATACAAACTAAAAGCATGGAAATTATTGCTGAAAATGGTATTTCTGCTCATTGGTCATATAAGACAAAAGATAGTGTTAAGTCTGAGGCAATCGGTGCAAGAAAATGGATCGAAAGTTTTACTGATTTAGATAAAGCAACCATTAATTCTCACGAATTTGTTGAAGCAATTAAAACGGATTTAGTCTATGACGAGGTATATGTTTTTACCCCAAAAGGAAAAATTGTAAATCTTAAATCTGGTTCTACTCCAATTGACTTTGCCTATGAACTTCATACAGAGCTTGGCAATAAAGCAATTGCATGTAGAGTTAATAGAAAGTTTGCGCCTCTCAATATTCGTCTTGAAAATGGACAATCAATTGAAATTATTTCTTCAGATAAACAAGAGGTAAGTCCGGACTGGTTAAATTTTGTGGTGACAAGCAAGGCTAGATCTTCTATTAGACTTGCCTTAAGAAATCAAAAGATTTCACAGTCAAGAAAAGCTGGCAAACTCATGCTGGAGAGTGAATTAAGAAGAGGTGGAATAACATTGGATCAATATCGCGGCAGCAAGATGTCTCGAATCTTGGAGATGCTAGGGGTAAAATCTTTAAATGAACTTTTAACTGATTTAGGCTCTGGAAAAAAAACTGGAGCTTTGGTCGCTGAGAGGTTCTTTTCTGGATTGAGATTTAAGAAAAATAAAAAACCTAAATTTAAATCAATGGTTTTATCTGATCATCAAATTGAGGGAGTGTCTGTTACTTACGCAAAATGTTGTATGCCGGTTCATGGTGATCCAATCACAGCTCATTCAGACACTGATAGAGGAATAGTTATTCACCACTCACGATGTAGACAAGTTTATATTCCCAGAAGCAATACTTTATCAGCCAGATACTTTCCAGCGATGTGGGGCAGTGATAGTAAGGAACTTCATTACAAAGGTCATGTTAAAATTCATGCAGAAGATAGACCAGGAATATTAGCAGATATTGCATCTGTTTTTACAAAATCTAACCTAAACATAGTGAATATCCACAGTAGAGATATTGATTCAATGATTATTGAATTTTTAGTGGAAGTTGAAGTTCTTAATGCTGATTCAATAAATAAATTAATGATAAAATTGCGTTCATTAAGATATGTGACAAGTTGTTCAAGAATAGTTAACGATAAAAAATCTAAAAATGAAGAAACAAATTTTTACAAATAAAGCACCCGCAGCTATTGGCCCATACTCACAGGCAATCCAATGGGGCGATGTAGTTTTCATCTCAGGGCAAATACCACTTATACCAAGTTCAGGAGAACTTAATAACGAAACATTTTATGATCAAGCGTCTCAAGTTATGGATAATCTTGAGGCAATTTGCATTGAATCAGGCGGCGGACTTAATAATATTCTTAAATTAACAATTTTTCTAACAGATCTTGAAAAATTTGATGAAGTAAATCAGATCATGAGCAAAAGATTCTCAGAGCCTTTCCCAGCCAGAGCAACGATAGAAATTTCTAAACTTCCAAAAGGAGTTGATATTGAAATGGATGCTATTTTGTCCATAGAAGTTTAATGTCAAAAAATCTAATCAACTTTACTGATCTAAGAAAGAAAGATATTTTTGATTTGATTGAGCTTGCAAATAATTTCAAGTCTGAGGATTCATTGGACTATCGAAGTGAAAATCTGTTTCCAGATAAAAAGATTGTTTCGATCTTCTGCGAGCCAAGTACCAGAACAAAATTATCTTTCGAAATAGCAGCTCATAATTTGGGGGCAAAATTTATAGATTTTGATTTATCTAATTCCTCTATAAAAAAGGGAGAGACCCTTGAGGATACTATAAATGCAGTTGAGATGATGGGAGTTGATTTATGCATTCTGCGCCACACTGATTCAGTTATCCATGACTATGTAAAAGACTTTTCAAACATGCAATTCATTAATGCTGGAGAAGGCTCCATTTCTCATCCTTCACAAACACTGATTGATCTAATGACGATTCATGAATCAAAAGAAAGATTTGAGGATCTTAAAATTACCATTGTAGGTGATCTTGATCACTCTAGAGTGGTAAATTCTTTCATGGAGGCAATTCAAATTGTGGGATTTAAAAGTTTAACATTTTGTGGCCATCCCGATCTTTGCAAGAATTTTATTGAGACTCCAATTGGAAATTTTGAACCTGAGTTAGATACTGCATTACAAGATGCGGATGTTGTTATGGCGCTCAGGATTCAAAATGAGAGGTTGTCTGAAAAGCTAACTATTGGCGCCACCGATTATATTGAAAGGTATCAAATTAATGTTGATTCACTCCAAGTAGCAGATCCAGAAATGATTTTATTACATCCAGGACCAGTAAACTTTGGGATTGAATTGAGCAAAGAAGTAGGCGAGTTGGATAATTGTAAAATTAGTAACCAAATTTTTAATGGTGTGGGGATGAGAATGGCAGTCTTAACTAAACTTTTCTCTCAAGCATAACTCTTTTTACAGTCTCAACAGTATTGATGGTTGCTTGTTCAACTTCAATGTTAACGAGGTCTCCCTTTTTGATCTCCTGAAATGTTGTGATTGAGACAGTTTCAGGAATGAGATGAATATAAAATGAGGATTTGAGTACTTTTCCTATCGTTAGACTGCATCCATTTAAAGCTACATAACCCTTGTAAAAAAAATATTCCTTCAAGTCCGATGGAATTTTTATCAGCAAATCTTTTGTCTCTTTTCTATTTATTACTTTTAAGACTTCTCCGGTTCCATGAATGTGACCAGAGACTAGATGCCCGCCAATTTCAGTTTTAGCTGTCATAGAGCGCTCTAAATTAACTTTAGATGATTGAACCAAATTCTTTAAATTTGTTTTCTTTAAAGTTTCTTCAATGACATCAAATTCTAAAAGATCTGTTTTGCCTTTTTTTACTGTCAGACAGACTCCATTTACAGAAACACTTGCTCCCCTAGATAAATTTTTGGCAAAGCCTTTAGGCGCCTTAATGACCAAGGAGACATAATCTTCACATCTGATGATTTTTTGAAGATTACCCTTGCCGCTGACAATTCCAGTAAACATTATGCACCCCAACTCATTCTATATTCTTCAAGCTCTGATATGTAAGTATTAAAATCCTGATTATTTTGAGAGTACTCTATGAGAGCATCTAAATTTATTATGGATGAGACTTGAATATCAAAATCTTTCTCAAGTTCTGATTTTGCAGATAGGTCAGCTTTTCCTTTCTCTTGTCTATCCAGACCAATAAGAAAAATCTTTGGTGTCGCATTGAAATTTTCTAAAATTTTAATTGATTCTCTTGCGGCAGTACCGGCAGACAGAACGTCATCGATAATTAAAACATTTCCAGCTGGATCCGGGCCAATAATATCTCCACCCTCACCGTGATCTTTGATCTCTTTTCTATTAAAACAAAGAGGGTACGGAGTACCTCTTTGACTTAAAACTGTTGCAATAATTGAGCCCAAAAAGATTCCTTTGTATGCAGGACCATAAAGACAGTCAAATTCTACATTTAAATTCTTAATTGCATCAATATAACAATTAGCAAGCTTATGTAAATCGCAGCCATTAAGCATTTTTGCAGCATTGAAAAAATATGGACTGATTCTTCCAGATTTAAGAGTAAATTTTCCAAACTCTAATGCATTTGTTTGAAGTGCGAGTTCAATAAAAGTTTTCTGAAAATCTTTTAAGCCAGACATGATTTTTGGAGAGCTATTATATCTGAAATACCTTCTGAGGCGGATTCAAGCATTTCATCAAGCTGACCTTTTGTAAAAGAATTTTTTTCAGCTGTGCCTTGTATTTCTATGATGCCCCCGTTTTCGGTCATAACCACATTTAAATCTGTATCGGCAGAGCTATCTTCCTCATAATCTAAATCCAAAAGTGGAGAGCCATTTTTTAATCCAATAGAAATTGCCGCAACGTGTTCTTTGATTGCTCTTTGATCATCATGTGAGTTTTTAATAGCAGCAAATAATGCAACGCAAGCACCCGATATAGATGCAGTTCTTGTTCCGCCATCTGCCTGTATAACATCGCAATCTATATTAATTGTTTTATCCTTTAAATATTTTAAATCAACAGCTTGCCTTAGTGACCTGCCTATCAATCTTTGAATTTCCATAGTCCTTCCGCTTTGTTTGCCTCTTGCAGCTTCTCTATTCATCCTTTCATGAGTTGAGCGAGGCAGCATTCCATATTCAGCAGTAATCCACCCTTCATTTGAACCACGCATCCATCTGGGAACATGATTTTCAATACTTGCAGTGCAAATAACATGCGTATCTCCAAATTTTATCAGAGCTGAACCTTCAGCATGTTTATTGACCCCAACTTCAATCTTTAGAGGCCTCATTTCATTATTTGACCTATTATTTTTTCTTGTCATATAAATATTATATCTCTTTAAATGGTCCTATAATCTTTTATCAAGAGGAAAATCTACGATGACAAATAAATTTTTTTTACCTTCTCTACTTTTTATCTTAGTCAGTTGCTCTGATAGTTTTGATATTGATGTTTCATTTGGATCATCAGATTCTGTTTATCAAGGGATTGATAATGCATTCGAGTCAACATATATCCCTATGTATTCGCAACCGATCCTTTTTAGGTCAGCTAACATTTACGATGGTCTTGGAGGTGAATTCTTAAACTATGATCTGCTTCTCTCAGATGGAGTGATTAAGGAAATTAGTAAATCTATTTCAGCTCCAGGAGTCTTTGTTATAGATGCAACTGATAAGTGGATCACTCCAGGCATTATTGATATTCATTCGCACATGGGAGTTTATTCTGCCCCGGGAGTATCTACAAGTTCTGATGGGAATGAAGCAACCTCTCCAGTGACTGCCGAAGTTTGGGCAGAGCATTCACTGTGGACTCAAGATCCTCAATTTGCTTTGGCACTCAAGGGAGGGGTGACTACTTTTCACGTCTTACCTGGATCCGCGAATTTATTTGGGGGCAGAGGCGCAACTTTTAAAAATATATCCCGAAACACCATTCAGGCAATGAAATTTCCTGGCGCGCCACATTCGTTAAAGATGGCTTGTGGCGAGAATCCAAAAAGGGTTTATGGTAATCGTAGGCAATCTCCCTCAACAAGAATGGGAAACATGGCAGGTTATAGAAGTGCATGGATAGACGCAGTTGAATACGCTGACGGAATGAATGAATCTAATGAAGATCGTCGGCCAAAAAGAGATTTAGCTTTGGATACTTTGATGGGAGTCTTGAAAGGTGAAATTTTAGTTCAAAATCATTGTTATAGAGCTGATGAGATGGCTATGATGATTGAACTATCAAAAGAATTTGATTATAAAATTACTGCTTTTCATCATGCTGTTGAAGCTTACAAAATAGCAGATCTTTTAGCAGATGAAGGAATCTGTGCAGCATTGTGGGCTGACTGGTGGGGCTTCAAGCATGAGGCATATGATATGGTTCAGGCGAATGTTGCGATTGTTGATCAAGCCCGTAATGGAACCGGTTGTGCCATTGTGCACTCTGATGACCCAGTTGGAATTCAGCATCTCAATGAAGAAGCAGCCAAGGCTATGGCTGCCGGCAATAGGGCTGGCTTCAATATATCGAAAGCTCACGCAATGCGCTGGATAACAAGTAATCCTGCTAAAGCCGCTGGAATAATTGACCAAACAGGAAGCATTGAAATTGGTAAAGACGCTGACATAGTTCTTTGGTCTGGTGATCCTTTTAGTGTTTATTCAAAAGCTGAAAAAGTTTTAATTGACGGAGCTATGGCATTCGATATTAACGATCCTAAAATTCAACCAATCACTGATTTTGATTTAGGAATTATTCAACCACAGAAAAATAGGATTCAGTAACATGAAAGGATTCTCAAAAAACATATTGTTACTTCTTCTTACAGTTCATGTTTCATCAGAAACCATTTTGCTTAAAGGTGGTTTGGTTCATTTAGGTAATGGAGAGCCCGCAACACCCAAAGATATTTTAATTTCTGATAATAGAATTGCTAGCGTTGGTAAGAACTTAATAATTGATGGCAACACAAGAGTTATTGAGGTGAATGGATTGCCTGTTACTCCTGGATTGATTTCCCCGATGAGTAATTTAGGGATAGTTGAAATTAACTCCTTAGATGTAACTCGTGATGATGAATCAAACATTTTAAGCGCAGGATTTAGTATTTTTAATGCGTTTAATCCAAATTCTACCGGTATTCCCTGGAATAGAAGCAATGGAGTTACCAGTGCGATTAGTACTCCAAGCGCATCATCTTTTCCAATTTTTGGTCTTGGGTCTTATTTTGTTCTTGATGGGAGTCTTAAAGTCAAAGGTTCTAAAGATATAGCTATGTTTGGAAGATTAGGTAGCTCTAATGAGTCACGTGCAGAAACTTTAGCAATTCTCGAATCATTACTAGAAATAGGAAGGTTATTCCAAAATTCAACCGTCGATGAGATTTTAGATATGACCTTGGCTGAAAAATTAGAACTTCAGCCAGCAGATATTATTGCTCTAGGCAAAGTTGTCAATGGCGGTATGCCATTTGTTTTAGAAACAAATAGAGCAGTGGACATCTTGCAAGCATTATCCATAAAGCAAAAGTATTCTTTGAATCTTGTCCTAGCAAGCGTAGAGGAAGCTCCGATGGTCTTAGATGAACTCAAAGAAAGCAATACTCCGGTAATAATAGATCCTATGGATAACATTCCAAACTCATTTGATGAGCTTGGATCCAACTTGAATCTTGGAAAAATTCTTGATGGGGCGGGCATTCCAATTATGTTCAGCACTCAAAGAAGTCATAACTATCACCTTATGAGACAAGGATCAGGAAATGCAGTTGCTCATGGGATGTCTTATGAAACTGCGATACAAGGTATGACAGATACAGTTGCAAAAACCTTCCAGCTTAATAACAGAGGATCAATTGAATCTGGAAAATTTGCAGATATTATTGTTTGGGATGGAGATCCATTAGAACCTTCATCATTTCCTAAAATTGTAATGATTGAAGGGGAATTGCAAGATCTAACTTCACGATCTTCTAAATTAACTGAAAGGTATACCAATAGTGAAGAGAAGCCTTCTTCCTACAAGCATTAGCTTGATCTTAACTAAGAAGTTCTTTAACTAGCTTGCTGACAATCGACATATCTGCTTTCCCTTCAAAAATAGGTTTGAGGTGACCCATAAGTTTGCCCATATCTTTCATGCTTTCAGCAGACACAGCTGCAATTCCATCTTGAACTAGTTTACTAATTTCTTCTTCTGATAATTGCTCTGGTAAGTATTTTAATATTACATTCAGTTGCTCTTCCTCAGTAGCAACTAAGTCTTCTCTCCCGCCACTTTTAAATTGTTCTATTGAGTCCCTGCGTTGTTTAACGTTTTTATTTATTAAATTAGATATTTTTGCATCGTCAGCCTCAACTTTTTCATCGATTTCAAACTTTTTAATGTCTGATATCAACATTCTCAAAGTATCACGCGTAACAACGTCCTTGCTGAGCATTGCAGCTTTTAAATCTTGATTAATTGTGTCTAGAAGGGACAAATTAGCGATACGATCGTTGCCTAGAGAAACTAAATTTTCTATTGGTTTTATGAGCGCGCTTTATAGCAGCTGCCATTTTTCTCTTTCTAACAGCTGTAGGCTTTTCATAAAATTCTCTTGCACGAATTTCAGGAACTATTGCAGCTTTTTCACAAGCACGTTTGAATTTTCTAAGACCAACGTCGAAGTATTCTGTATCTTTTATTATTATAGAAGGCATAATTGCGTTGTAGTTTATTCTTTTTATAGAGGGAATGCAAAAAACTTTTTATGATTACGTTAGGTATTGAAACTTCATGCGATGAGACCGCGATAGCGTTGTTTGACTCAGATAAAGGTTTAGTTGGCGAGGCAGTTTTTTCTCAAATAGATATTCATGCTGAATATGGTGGAGTCATACCTGAGTTAGCTTCCAGGGATCATTGTCAAAAAATAATATATATTTTCAGACAAGCACTAGGTGATATTTCACTTAATTCAATTGATCAAATTGCATATACAGCAGGACCAGGTTTGCTAGGTACCTTGCTTATTGGAGAAAATTTCGCTCAAGGCCTCGCTCTTTCATTAAATAAACCATTAATACCTGTTAATCACCTTGAAGGTCATTTAGTAGCTCCATTTCTAAGTGGCGATAAATTGGATTTTCCCTTTTTAACACTTTTAGTTTCTGGGGGTCACTCATTGATTGTTGATGTGAGAAATCTAGATGATTACAAAATTCTTGGTCAATCAAGGGATGATGCGGTTGGCGAAGCATTTGATAAAGTTGCCAAACTTCTTGGCTTGGGTTATCCGGGTGGTCCAGAAATAGAAAAGATGGCGCAGAAAGGTGATCCAAAAAAATTTACCTTTCCCCAGCCAATGCTTAATAGTAACGATTATGATTTTAGTTTTAGTGGTCTGAAAACTTCAGTCCTATATGCCGTTCAAGGTTTAGACAAAATTAATGATGAAATAAAAGCAGACATCTGTGCATCGTTCCAGCATGCAGCTACTGAAGTATTAATAAAAAAGATATCGAAAGCTCTTGAGGACAGTGGAAGAGAGGGAATTATCTTGGCAGGAGGTGTTGCAGCTAACAAACTTCTTAGAAAAAAGATGACAGATTTGCAAGAATCATTAAATATTAAGGTTTTATATCCACCAATAGCTCATTGTACGGATAATGCCGCTATGATTGCATATTTAGGAAGTCTTAAGGCCAATGGAGCAACTCATAAATTAAACTCTCATGCCAGATCACGCTGGCCACTAGAAACAAAATGAAATGAAAGACATTATCTATATAAAAGATTTAAGAGTTCAAACGATTATCGGAATCTTTGGATGGGAAAGGGAGGTAAGACAAGAAGTCAGTATTGACTTAGAAATTTCCTTTGATTGCAAAAAAGCTGCAAAAACTGACTCTATAGAAGATACCATTGACTACAAAAAAATTACAAAAAGTATTATCAAGTTTGTTGAGGAGTCTTCATTTCAGCTTCAAGAATCTCTAGCAGAGGGAATTGCTAAACTCGTTAAGGATCAATATAAAAATTCATCTATCAGGTTGAGGATCTCAAAACCGGGTGCGTTACGACATGCTGAAGATGTTGGAGTCATCATTCATAGATAATGAAGTACTTTCTTTCCCTTGGAAGCAATATTGAGCCTCAGAAAAATTTAGATTTAGCTATTGGAGCTCTTGGTAAAATTCTTGATGAAATGAATTGCTCTGGAACCTATCAGACAAAAGCAGAAGGCTTTGAGGGTGAAGACTTCCTTAATCTCGTTATTTCCGGGATTTCTCCTTTATCTTTTAAATCCCTTAATAAAAAGCTCAAGTCCATTGAAGACGCAGCTGGTCGAAATAGAGAGGCTCCTAAATTTTCTGCTAGGACTCTCGACATAGATATAGTTTTACAGTTAAACGATGAAGAGGAGATACTCTTTGAAAGTGACGAAATAGCAAAATATAGTTTTGTTTCTGAGCCATTAAAGGAACTGCTGTAGATTTATTTATAATTTTTTTCTACTAAATCCCACGCTGCTTCTGCTAATGGAGCTACCTGATTACCTCTTTCTTCTGCATGCTTGCTTGCAGCGGTTCCGTCTCTTACCCTGCCCATAATGCCTTGAAGAATTCCCGCAAGCTTAAAAATATTAAATATTGTATAGAACTCCCAGTGTTCATCTAACTTTTTACCAGTATGCTTAGAATACATATTTCTATATTCCTCTTCAGTCGGTATTCCATTTTCACTACAAAATTTATGATCAGCTAATTGGGGTATGTTTCTCCAGCTAATGCAATGATAATTAAAATCAGCAATAGGATGTCCAAGTGTTGAAAGCTCCCAGTCAAGGACACCCATCACATTATTGCTAGCATTAAAAACCATGTTATCCAGCCTGTAATCTCCATGAACGATTGATGTTTCATCTTCATCAGGAATGTTTGGTGGCAGCCAATCGATTAAATTATTCATAGCCGGAATGTTCTCTGTTTCTGAGGCCAGATATTGCTTTGTCCATCTTGAAACCTGTCTTGCAATGTAATTTCCAGGTTTGCCATAGTCTGAAAGCCCAACAGAGCTGTAATCAACTTTGTGTAACTCTGCAATGACTTTATTTTTACTTGCATAAATTTCCATAGTATCTTTTGGTGATTTATCTGAGAGCAATAAATCCCAATAAATATTTCCATCTAGAAAGTCCATAACAAAAAAAGCAGTTCCAATTACATCTTCGTCTTCACACAAACCATAAGTTTTGGGCACAGGCACCTTAGTATTATCAAGGGCAGTCATAACTTTATATTCTCTATCAACTGCATGTGCTGAGGGCAGGAGTATGCCTGGCGGCTTTCTCCTGAGGACAAGATTTTTATTTTGAGTAACAACTTTATAAGTTGGATTGGACTGTCCGCCTTTGAATTGTTCAATTTTATTTATCTTCCCTGCATTTGGAACATATTCATCTATCCATGGCTGCAATTTAGAAGATGCGAACTTTAGCTTGTTATCAACTGGTTTTGTTCCAGAGAAAATATCACCATCAACGGGTTTCATGTCAAAGATCTACCCCCATCAATTTTAATAATTTGTCCGGTTATATAATTTGCACAAGCAAGAAAATATACAGCTTCTGCAATATCCTGCTCAGCGCCCATTTTTTTGAGAGGAATAGATTCAATTACTTTATTTTTTTGATTCTCTGTCCAAGTAATATCTGGTGGTTCTAACATTGCTCCTGGAGCAATCGCGTTAACTTTTATTTCAGGAGCAAGCTCTTTGGCTAAACCCTTTGTTATTGATTCAAGGCCAGCTTTTGCTGCAGAGTATATTGAAAAATTAGCAACTCCCTTTGTAAGATTTGTATCAGTAATATTAATTATTGAGCCTTCTGAGTTTTTTAATTTTTCTTTAAAACCTTGAATTAAAAATAAAGGTCCTTTTAGGTTACTTCCAATTAATCTATTCCAATGATCATTAGAAATTTCTTCAATAGGAGTAGGGTAAAAGGTAGAGGCATTATTCACTAAAAGATCTAATGTCTCAGAGATACTGTTGACTGATGAGATTATTGATTGGACATCTTCAGCATTATCTAGATCACCTCCAACAATAAACGCACTATTATCATTATTTGAATTGATCTTTGAAGCAAGATCTTCTGCATCTGACTTTGATTTATTGTAATGGATGATAACTTTCCATTGTTCTTTAGCAAAAAGCTCAATAATTGCTTTACCAATCCTTTTTGCTCCACCAGTTACAAATATTGTTTTCATAATTTATTTTAATCTATGTCTTTCTTTATTTCTTCTTCAATAAGTCTAATTTTTCTCTCTTCTAAAATTTCTTGAATTTTAGATCCATCTAATTTTTTTTCTTCGTCAGTTGGAAGGATTTCAGAATATTTTTCTAGAAAAGGCCTCCAAAGATTAATATCTTCTCCAATAATATTGTGTGCAGCAAGAAAAGTAACAGAAGTGGCAAACTCTAAATCTTTGGATGGTTGAATTCTCTCTAAGCATCTATATAAACTCTTAACTTTATTTTCGAAGTCAAGCTCATTATATTTACTAAAATATTTTTCTCTAAAATCAAATACTAATTCTGACATCCTTCTATAGCTATTAGGAACCTTCAGCTTTTTATTTAAATCATCTAAATAAGTTCTTGTTTTAATATTAGATACAACTATGGCCCACCAGCTTTGAGGAGTTTTTAATCCAGGATTTATTCGCCAATCTCCCTCCATTGAATTAGGATAATAGTCTTCAGGATTAATGTAATTGGGCGCGTGAAATCTATGGAAGAACTTTACTTTAATGGTGTTTATCCAAGTATCAATTGCAGGAACGAAAGCATAATTAAATAGTGGATTATTATTTTTTCTCCAGTTACTGCTGTAGTAAGTTGCATACAATAGTTCAAAATATGGAATAGGATTATTAGATTTAAGTACTTTTTCTGTTTCTTGCCAAATTCTCTCCCCAGGCAGATGGATAATACTAGGCAAAAGTCGATTTAGTAACTCCTCAGTTGATTCATGTATTTTAAATCCTAATTCTTTTAATTTTGAATAAAATCTAGCCACTCTTAAAACCCTTAGAGGGTCTTCAATAAAAGCATCTGATACATGCCTAATAATTCTATTTTCTATATCGCCCTTGCCATTTAATGGATCAATTAGATTACCTGCATCATCCATTGCAATTGCATTAATCGTAATGTCTCTTCTGCTTAAATCTTCTTCAAGAGTTACATTCGCGCTATAACTAAAGTTGAATGCTGCATGACCTGGTCCTGTGCTTCTCTCTTTTCTAGCTAGCGCATATTCTTCTTTGGTATCGGGATGAAGAAATACTGGAAAATCTTTGCCAACTTGTTTGTAACCCATTGATAGCATTTCTTTAGGAGTACTACCGACTACCACCCAGTCATTATCGGTTGGCTCAAGTCCTAGCAAGGTATCTCTTACAGCGCCACCAACTTTATAAATTCTCATTTTGCTTCTACTTGAAATAGCTTTTTATCTTCTAATCTAATGGCAGTAAGTTTATTTCCCCATACACAGCCAGTATCTAAGCCAATAAAGTGATCATTCCTAGTTCGTCCATTCAAGGCTGCCCAATGGCCAAATATATAGTATTCTTTATTTTTTTCATGAGACTTAGATTTATAATTGAACCAAGGTTTATAGCCTCTAGACGGTTTTAAACCTTTGTTTTTCATATCAAGTGTGCAATTATCCCCAACAAATCTCATTCTTGTTAGATAATTTATAATTATTCTATATCTATCTTGACCATCTAATTTATCCTCCCATCGATTAGGTTCATCACCCCACATCATCTCAAGCATTTTCGAAGGCTCTTTTTTAAGCATTGAGGATGTTTCTGAAGCAAGCTTCTTTGCTTTACTTGGTGACCATATTTCAGGAATACCAGCATGGGTAATGTAAAATGTGTTTTTAGATGATTGTTCAAAAAATTCTATAAAAAAGGGTTTTTTTATAAGCCATTCAAAAATTTTATTATTATCGGACTTAATTACTTCTTTTAATTTACCTTTGGCTTTATTAATACTCAAAAGATAAAGCAAATATAGATCATGATTTCCCAAGACCGTAGTAATGTTGGAATCAGCCATACAATAATTTAAAACCGATAGAGAGTCAGGACCTCTATTTACTAAGTCACCCACTAGAATGATTTTATCTTCATCTTTTTTGTAATTAATCTTATTAAGCAGATCTACAAATTGATCAAAACAACCATGTATATCACCAATAACGTATGTACTCATTTAATTCTTATTGCTCTAAAAATTGAAATGAATTCCTCTATCGATAACTCCTCTGCTCTTGCAAGCGGATTGATAGTAAGCTTTTTAAAGTCAATATTAAATTTTTTTAGATTATTCTTTATACCCTTTCTTTTATTTGCAAAAGAGTGATCTACTAATTTAGAAAACTTTATATTTTCGTTCATTGAAATCAGTGGTGTTGTTCGAGGTATTAACCTTATAAAAGAAGACTGAACTTTTGGTTTTATATCAAAAGATTCAGGTGGAACATCAAAGAGTATTTCAGTTTGAAAAAAAACAGAAATTTTGACTCCAAGCCTGCCCCAGTCCCCTGAATGATTTGAGGCGCAAATCCTATGAGCAACTTCTTTTTGTACCAAAAAATGCATATCCTCGATTGCATTAAAATAATTTACTAACTTTAAAATTATTTGAGTAGAAATGTTGTATGGAAGATTTCCAACGATTCTATGCTTTTTTGCACCTAAAAAATTTAATGATTCTTTTAATATATCCCCATGAATAAATTGATGTTTAGAAGCATCATATTTTTGCATAAGCAAATTTATATTTTTTTGATCAATATCCATTGCGATAATTTTTATATTTTGACTAACCAATTTCTCAGTGAGGGCACCTGTGCCTGGACCAATTTCAAAAAATAAATTATTTTTTTGGGGATTTATAGCTTGCTCAATCTCAAATAAAATTACAGGATCGATTAGATAGTTTTGACCTAATTTTCGTCTGCGAGATCTATCACTCATTGAAGCTGCATCTCAGCAAGCTTTATAGCTTCTTTAATTGATCCAAGGTTTGGTTGAATTTTGCCAGCAATTTCTAACGCTGTTCCATGATCAACAGAAGTTCTTACTATGGGAGCACCGAGTGTAATATTAACGGCTTTTCCAAAGCTTAATGCTTTTAACACTGGTAACGCTTGATCATGATACATAGCAAGATACGCATCAGTTTCTCTTAATTGATCACTATTGAAGGCTGTATCTGCAGACCTAGCATAAGAAACATTAATTCCCATTTTCCTACATATTTTTACTGCAGGATTAATTTTTAATAATTCTTCTTTACCAATTTTGCCATTTTCTCCAGCATGAGGATTTAAACCAAGAACTTTTATAGTAGGATTTTTAATTTTAAAATTACTTTTAAGACCAGAATTTAATATTTTAATTATTTCCACTAGCTTTAACTTTTGAATATTTTTTGACACTTCTGCAAGAGGAATATGAGTTGTCGCGAGGGCTACTTTTATATTTTTTGCTGCAAGCAGCATGACAACTTCTTTTGATCTAGTATGCTTTTTAATCCATTCAGTATGACCTTGAAAAGATTTGAATCCACCCTCAATAATATTGCTTTTTTGTATAGGACCAGTAACCAAGCCAATTTTTTTATTTTTTAAGGCTTGATCAATTCCAAAATTAAGATTTTTAATAATATATTGCGCATTTTTATAATTTAACTGACCAGGAGTTGAATCCTTGCATTTTGCTACCTGAAAGAATTGAATAATGCCTTTTTTATTCTGCCCAGCCTTGTTCAAAGATTGCAGTTCTTCAAATTTAAGATTTAAATTTAGTGCTTTTGCTCTTGAACTAAGCAAGTCTTTATCTGCAAGACATATTAAATTTGTATTCATTTCCTCCCAGAATTTAATCTTAGATATGTGCAGGATTGAGTCCACACCAATACCTGCAGGTTCGCCGGGTGAGTAAAGTAATTGTTTCAATCTAATTCTTTGAATTCTACAAATGCTTCAGAGCGAATGGTTCTGAGAGTATTTTCAAGTTCTTCATCAAACTTTCTTGAAAATAAAATTCCATAGGCTCTGTCTTTTATAACTTCCTCAGTTAGATCTTCTGTTCGCTTATCGAGAACTTGCAGAAAATGAAAACCGAATTCTGATTCAAAAATAGGTGATATTTCATCAATAGGAGATGCTAGCATCATTTTTTCAAATGCAGGAGCTGTTGTTCCAAGACTCAACCAATCAAGATTACCTCCTCGTGATGCCGAGCCAGGATCCTCTGAAAACTCTTTAGCAAGCAAACTAAAATCTTCTCCTGCTAGCAATCTATCTCTAACATCTTCCAATTCTTTTTTAGTAAACATCTTATCTCTAAGCTTGGTTTCCATCATAAGAATATGTCTTACATTCCATTGCTCTTCAAATTTAACTAAATCGCCTCTTTTATCCTCAAGCTTTAAAATATAAAAACCAGAACCAGCTTTCAGAGGCTCTGAAACAAAACCTTTCTTTTTATTTTTAAGCGCGTTAGCAAATAATGAAGGCATATCACCTAAATTTCTCCAACCCATTTCCCCACCTTGAGAAGCATTATTGCTCTTAGATTTTGACTTTGCTAGCTCAGCAAAGTCTGAACCATTATTGATTTTTTGAATTAATTCTAAAGCTTGATTTTCATCAGATACAAGTAGCTGCCTCACAAATAACTCGGGTGACAATTGATTAATAACTCCCTCAGTTGCTAGAAATCCATTTAGTTCTTGCTCAGTTATATCAACTTCTCTTCCGACCCTTCCTCTTTGGACTCTTTGAATGATCATTTCCTCTCTTACTTGTTCTCTTAAATCTTGATAAGACTCGCCTTCAGACTCAATTGTTTCAATAAACTCTTCCAAGCTTAATTGATTATTCTGTGCAATATTTTGAAATGATGCATTAAGCTCAGTATCACTTACTCGGATGCCAGCTCTGTCAGCCATTTGGAGTTGTAATTCTTGAATAATTAACCGTTCATGGACTTGCTCTAAGAGCACTTCATCGGGTGGCAAAGCAGCTCCTTGTTCCGAATACCTTTTTTTAATATTTTGCATCATGCCATCAACTTGAGATTCAAGCACA
>CABXUO010000003.1 GCA_902515455.1 uncultured SAR86 cluster bacterium | reverse complement strand
AAAGAATTGATGTAAGAATTAATACCAAAACAGTTAATGCGGGATTTGCAATATCAAATGTAGGATAAAAAAATAAACTGACACAAAAAACTATACAGCCAATTAAAATTCCTCGAGACACTCCTCCCATTACAAAACCAGTTAATATTGCCCAATTTGGCATAGGTGAAATTAGTAATTCTTCGATAGATTTCTGAAATTTTACAGAGTAAAAAGAAGAGACAACATTTGCGTAAGAATTTGTAATTACAGACATCATTATTAGCCCAGGAATCATAAATTGAATATAGTCTAAGCCATCCATGGTTCCAATTCTTGGACCAATTAAAGATCCGAAAATCACAAAATATAACGACATTGTTACAGCTGGTGGCACTAAGGTTTGTACCCAAATTCTTAAATAACGTTTTATCTCCTTTCTTATAAGAGTTGTTAAGGAAACAAGAATTTCATTATTCTTACTCATAATTATTTTTTGTTGACCATTTCGATAAACATTTCCTCTAATCTATTAGATTTATTTCTCATAGATAAAACTTTTATTCCTTGTTCGGTTAGTTGATCAAAAAGATGGTTAATGGATTGTTCTTTTTTAATCTCTACATTTAAAGTCATAGGATCTTCAAGTGCAATTTTAAAATTAGCAATTGCCGGCGGAGATTCAAGAGACTTGTCCATATCAAGCAAAAATCCCTGGACATCCAGTCGACTCAACAAGTTTTTCATTGTTGTATTTTCGATTAACTCTCCATGATCGATGATTGCAATGTTTTTACACAATTGTTCAGCTTCTTCGAGATAGTGTGTAGTTAAAATTATAGTGGTTCCATTTGCATTAATCTCTTTTAAAAAGTCCCACATCTCCCTTCGCAGCTCAATATCAACACCGGCAGTTGGCTCATCAAGAATCAGTAATTTGGGTTCATGAATTAAAGCTTTAGCTATCATTAACCTTCTTTTAAAGCCTCCGGAAAGAGTTCTTGCTTGTTCATTTCGCTTACCCCAAAGACCTAACCGTTTCAATATTAACTCAGTTTTATACAAGGCCTCTTTGAGAGGAATGCCATAAAAACCTGCTTGAGTTGTAACAATATCTATAACTTTTTCAAAATTATTAAAATTAATTTCTTGAGAAACTACACCTAATAGACGCTTTGCATCTGGAAAGTTTTCATCAGTATCTATGTTATATATTTTTACCTTTCCAGAGCTTTTAGTTACCAATGAGGCGATGATACCTATTGTTGATGATTTACCTGCTCCATTTGGTCCAAGTAATGCAAAAAAATCGCCCTCTTTAACTGTAAGATTGATACCTTTTAAAGCAACCACACCTGAATCATAGGTTTTTTTTAGATCTGTGATCTCAAGTGCAAATTGATTCATGCTGACTCTTCTTCAAACCCATCAACAAAAATAGCTAATAATAATCCTATAAGAAGTCCAACCCATGCACTATAAAAAGTGATAAAAAAAGCAATGAGTAAAGCAGTTGCCATTTCTGAATTCTTATTTGGTATCGACATGGCAACATATGCGCACGCGAAGCCGGTTAAAATCAGTGTTAAAGTTAAAGCCATAACCATCAAAGGCTGCATTAAAGTTACAAAAGGCAGAGTAAAGTATAAAAATGGGATTCCCATTAAATAATAAGAACCAATACCATCAAAAATTGATGGCATTTGTTTATGACCCTTTTTCCATTGTTCAGCAACAACGACATGAACGCCTGTCCATAAAGCTCCTTGTGTAGGAAAGAATGGGTTGATTAATGAGGCTAACAAATTTCTTATACCAACAGACAGATGCGATCTATTAAGATCAATTGGTAGTTTTTCATCATCTCGATGTTTTTGTGCATCTTTAAGGACCTCTGTGGCAGTTACCAAATCTCCAAAAAGAAGCATGTAACCAATAATTACAAGCGGAAGTGCATCTAAATACATTTGTAATGAGGGTAATCCAATATAAATTGGAGACGTCTTTTCAATCAAGCTTATGATAGCTGGTATCTTAAAGCCCCATTCAATATTAAAAGTTAACTCTCCCAGCAAAAATGCAACAATACCAGCAATCACAAAACCCGGTAGTAATCCAAGAGAGCCAATGATTTCAAATAACTTATGCTTAGCAGCAATTTTTTTAAAGGGATTTGAAAAGGTAGTAATGACGCATAAAATGATTGCAACTGTCATAGATACTGGCTGCATAAGGTACGCATCAAAATCTTCATAAAAGACTTGATAAAAAGCTGCCAATGCTGCACCTAAAATAATTCCAGCTTTCAATCCGTTTGGAATTTTTTCAACTAGAATCTTACCCCAACCAGTTAAACCTAAAATTAAAATTAAAGCAGTAAATTCGAAACACATAGCTGCCATAAATTGAAATGCTTCTGGGTTATACCTACAAACTCCGTCAACACATACGCTTGATCCCTCGGTTGGCACTCCATAGTACCCAGCAGCTGCAAGTGCACCCATAACTATTGGTACTGCAGGAGTTACCCAACCAGGCGCCATTGGCTCACCAAATATTATTGGGCCGGCAGAAATAAAAGTTCCAGCAACCATACTAAGGGCAACTGCTTCTTCAAAGGTTAAGCCAAGTTTCATAGCTAAAGGTGCAGCCGCAAAAGCAGTTGCCCCTGAAATTACCAGGCCTTGAAGAAATTCAGGAGCTCGAAATTTTATATGAATAAATGGAATTCTTAGAGTAAATGGCCCCCATTTAATTCCATTATTTTTAGATGTTGTAATTGTATTCATTTTGAAAGTTCTGCCATCCCCTCTTCTAAACCCTTTAGTGTAAGTGGAAACATTCTATTATCCATCAACTCTCTGATAATACATAAAGAGGAGGTATAGTCCCAATGATCATCAGGCACAGGATTCAACCAAGCAACTTTATCAAAATGCTGACATAGCCTCTTAAGTGTTGCGCCACCAGGCTCCTCATTCCAATGTTCAATACTTCCTCCAGCATTAGTTATTTCATATGGGGCCATAGTCGCATCACCAACAAAAATTACTTTATAGTCAGCACTATATTTATTAATAATATCTTGGACTAAAAATCTTTCTTGCGTTCTTCTTCTGTTATCTTCCCACACGGACTCGTAAACACAGTTATGAAAATAAAAATATTTTAAATGTTTAAATTCTGTTTTAAGAGCTGAGAAAAGTTCTTCACATAGTTTTATGTATGGATCCATTGATCCACCAACATCAAAAAATAAAAGAACCTTTACATGATTAGTTCTCTCAGGAATCATATTAATATCTAAAATTCCTGCATTTCTTGCAGTCGATTTAATCGTTCCATCCATGTCCAGCTCATATTCGGTACTCTGTCGAGCAAATTTTCTCAATCTTCTTAGAGCAACTTTGATATTTCTAGTTCCTATTTCAACGGAATCATCTAAATTTTGAAATTGTCGTTGTTCCCAGACTTTTACTGCTTTTTTTTGACCACCCTCTCCGCCTACTCTTACACCCTCGGGGTTTTGACCATTATTACCAAAAGGAGATGTGCCATTAGTACCAATCCATTTATTGCCACCTTCATGCCGCTCTTTTTGTTCTTCTAATCTTTTTTTAAATTCTTCTAGTAATTTCTCTAAACCACCAAGTGATTGTATTTTTTTTAATTCCTCTGGGTCTAGTTCCTTTTCAAATGCTTTGCGTAACCAATCCTCTGGAATTAATGCTTCAAAAATATCTTCCAAAGTTTCTATGCCCTTAAAATATATTTCAAAAGCTTTATCAAATTTATCGTAATTTTTTTCATCTTTAACAAGAATAGTTCTTGAAAGAAAATAGAAATCTTCCATGTCGGCAAATGCAAGATTTTTTTCAAGGGCACCTAATAAATCAAGCAGTTCTCTCAGAGTACATGGCACACCCGACGAGCGAACTGTATGAAAAAGATTAATTAACATTTATTTTGTTTGCTCTCGTCTAGACATAAAAGCAAGCCTCTCAAGAAGTTGAACATCTTGTTCATTTTTTAATAACGCCCCATATAAAGGTGGTATCGCCTTGGAGGTATCTGCATTCTTTAGAATTTCATCAGGCAATTCATCTGACATAAGTAATTTTAGCCAATCAATTAGCTCAGACGTTGATGGTTTTTTCTTCATTCCTGGAATTTTTCTTACATCAAAAAATATATCTAGAGCATCTTTTACTAAAGCTTTTTTGATTTTTGGATAATGAACTTTGACAATGCCTTCCATTGTAGGACGGTCAGGAAATTGAATGTAATGAAAGAAGCATCTTCTTAGAAATGCATCTGGAAGTTCTTTTTCATTATTTGATGTAATTATAATTAAAGGTCTTTTTTTAGCTTTGATTGTCTCTCCAGTTTCATAACAATAAAACTCCATGCGATCTAGCTCTTGCAATAAATCATTTGGAAATTCAATATCTGCTTTATCAATTTCATCGATTAACAAAACAACTTGCTTATCTGATTCAAAGGCTTCCCATAACTTACCTTTTTTAATGTAATTTTTAATATCTTTAACTCTCTCATCTCCAAGCTGAGAATCTCTCAATCTTGTGACAGCATCATACTCATAAAGTCCTTGAGATGCTTTTGTAGTAGATTTGACATGCCATTCAATTAAATCCATTCCAAGTGATTGAGCTACCTCAATTGCTAACAATGTTTTGCCAGTTCCTGGCTCTCCTTTGATTATCAATGGTCGCTCTAACGCTATAGTTGCATTAACAGCCATGCTGAGGTCTTCAGTAGACACATAATTTTTTGTACCAGTAAATTTCATTTGGTTTCCTTTTTTTTAGTTTGAAGAAATTTTTTCTTCTGATTTTAAGATTTTTGCGAGCTGTCTGCTAGTAGCAACTAAGTTTCCATTCATGTCCCATATATAACAATCTTGTTCAAAATATCCATTACTTATGTCTTTTGCAAGACCATCAATAAATAATAAATTTGTTTGAGGAAGCTGACGAATGTTACAGGTTAATGCAAGTGTAGGAATCCATCCTAAAGACCCATATTTATTTTGAACAACAGGAGGCAAAATATCTGCTAAATATGAAAGAACGAATGTATCAGCAATCCCTCCCTCCAATTCTAAATAAGCAGAACATCGAGCTTCTGCAGCATTAGAGGAAATATCTCTATCCCACCAAGCATGATCTGGATGAACTGACATATTTAATTGTTGAATAAATGCCGGAGTTGAGCCCAATCCTAAATTATCATAATCCATCACTTTGAAATCATCCTCATTAACCGTTTTAATTATTTCAGGCAAGGGAGTGCTAAGGCCTGAATAACCTTTCATATAATCAAAATCAGAACATAGGGCTGAGTACAAGCATGTTATTTTATTATTTTGAACCAACTTAACTTGACCCATTGATGATCCTTTAGAGGTTCTAAAAACTTCAACATGTAACTCAGCAGATTCTGGTTCAGTTCTATCAAGATAATAGACATTTGAATTAATTGCACTTGGATGAGGAAGGACTTGTGTCATCGCTTTATTCATCAAGGCTAATAAATATCCTCCATGAGGCGTATTACCAACAAAATATCTTGAATCAGGTGTAAAAGAAAAAATATTTTCTGACACTTGGTTCAGAACTAAAGCGGCGTGAAATTGTTCAAATTGGTTCATATTGATAGATAATTACAACTAATTGTAATAGATAGAGTTTAAAAATGGCTGGATTTATAGATATTGCTTGTAATTTTACCCATGATTCTTTTAAAGATAATCTAGATTCAGTTATAGCAAATGCAGAAAATGCTGGAGTAGACAAATTTGTTTTACTTTCTGCAAGCTTAAAAGATCTTGACCCAATTCAAATTATTCAAAGTAAATCTCCTGAAAAATATTTCATTTGCACCGGTATTCACCCTCACAATGCAAATGAAATTAACGATATTAATTACAATCAACTGCTCACAAAACTTCAGTCTACTAATCCCAATGCAATTGGCGAAACTGGATTAGATTATTTTAGGAATATTTCTCCTCCTAATATTCAAAGAGATGCTTTTAGGATGCAAATTGACATAGCAAAAGAATTAAAACTACCTCTCTACCTTCATCAAAGAGATGCGCATGATGATTTTATTAAAATCATTAAAGAAAATATTGTAAATTTTCCAAAATTTATTGTTCACTGCTTTACAGGTTCTCAAGATCAATTAGATCAATATTTAGAGTTGGGAGCTTATATTGGTCTAACAGGATGGATATGTGATGCAAGAAGAAACATTGATCTGCGAGAATCAATTAAAAATATTCCAATTGAAAGGATGATGATAGAAACTGATTGTCCTTACCTAATCCCAAAAAATCTTATTAGCAAGCCCAAAAATAATGTTAATGAACCAAAATATTTACCTCACATAGCTAGAGAAATTTGTGAGCTGATTGATATTGATATCGATAAGTTTAAAGAAGTTACAAGCGATAATGCTATTAATTTTTTTAGCTAAAACAAGATCTGTCTAAATCATACTTGGAGCATATTTCGTCATTGTTTTCTCCGGCTTTTACTGAGGAATGCTTGATATTAGGAGTTGTAACAGAAAATCTTGGTGCGGGTGCAGGCTGAATTATCTCATCTACTTCAACAAATGAATTTCTTGCTTTCATATGATGATGTTCTGGAGCTTCAGATAAACTTAAGACTGGTGCAACACATGCATCAGAGCCATCAAATATTTCCGCCCATTCATCACGGGTCTTTTGTTTTATTTTATCTTTTATAATAGTTTTTAGCTCTGGCCATAATTCTTTATTGTGTTGATCTTGAAATTTGAGATCTGAGATTTCAAGTTTTTCTAATAGAATTGAATAAAATTGAGGTTCAATTGAACCAACTGCAAGAAATTTTTGGTCAGCACACTCATAGGTATCATAAAAATGTGCAGCTCCATCTAGTGCATTAGACTCTCTTTCATCTAACCAAAAACCAGAGGCTTTAAAAGCATAGAACATAGTCATTAAAATTGAGGCGCCATCAACCATTGCGGCATCAACAACCTGACCTTTTCCACCTTGTTTTATGCTTAGTAGCGCAGAAACAATGCCAAGAGCAAGAAACATACCGCCCCCACCAAAATCTCCTACTAGATTCAAAGGAGGTGGAGGTGTCTGACCTTTCCTGCCCATTGATCCTAATGCGCCTGTTAATGCTATGTAATTTATATCATGACCAGCTGTTTTCGCTAAAGGTCCCTCTTGCCCCCAGCCTGTCATCCTGCCATAAACTAGATTTGAATTAATTTTTAAACACTCTTCTGGTCCAAGACCAAGTCTTTCCATAACACCAGGCCTGAAACCTTCTATGAGCCCATCAACACTTGCTAATAGTTTTTTAATTTCTTCAATAGTTTTTGGATTTTTTAAATCTGCAGATAAAGATAATTTTGATCTGTGTTGAAAATCTATTGTGTTTCCTTGGCCATGTTGAGAAGCTCTGTCAATTCTTATAACCTCTGCCCCTAAATCAGCTAAAATCATTCCACAAAAAGGCCCAGGCCCAATACCGACGAATTCAACAAGTTTTATGCCACTTAAAGGTCCTGCCATTTATAACTCCTGGTATGAAAAAGCATTAAAAAATTTTAATAGAAATGGTAACAAAGTTAAGGAAGCGAAAAAAGAAACCATCAATGCAAAAGCTGTAAATAATCCAAAAAGGACTGTTGGCGTAAAATTTGAAAGAGCAAAAATAGAGAATCCAGCTGCTATTGTTGTTGCGGTATAAAAAACCGCTCTACCCACAGTCTCATGTGAGTTTGATATCCTTTGATCATTGGTAAGGCCTTTATTGCTAACCTCAATCTTATATCTATAAAGATAATGAATAGTGTTATCTACTGCCATACCGACACTTATTGCAGCAACAGTAATAGTCATTATATCTAGAGGTATACTTAAAAATCCTAACAAACCTAAAACAGACCCAGCTGTAATTAAATTGGGAGCAAGGGCTATTAAAGTAATTTTTATTGATCTAAAAATTAAGAGCATCATCAATCCAATGATGGAAAAAACTATTCCTAGTGATTTTATTTGTGAGGAAAATAATGATTGCAACATGTTGTTATATAAAACAGCAAGACCTGTTACTTGAATTTGGTCTTTACTTAAATCAAATTTATTTATTAGATCATTATTAATCTTTTTCAATAGCTCATTTCTATTAAGTGTTTCCGCAGACTCAAGGACTCTTGCTGAAATTCTTACTTTTGAGTCATCCTCGTTAATGTAAGAGTAAAGCAAAGTTTCTTTGATATCTTCAGGCAGCACAGAGCGCAATAAAGCTAACTCTAGGTCATTCAATTCATTATCATCATTAATCATTCTTGCTAATTTAATTCCACTTGCTACGCTTAGGACTTTTCCCATTTCAGGAATTTCGTCAAGATAATCATGAATGTCCTCTAGCTTCGCTAGAGATGAGGAATTCCACCAGTAACCAGAAGCATCACTAGATTCATCTGCAAACAAATCATCTTCAAATAAATCATCGCCTTCAAAACCCAATCCATCAAATATCTCAGGGACTGGTTGATCAATTAAAATATCTAATGTAGCAGTTCCCCCTAATTGTTGATCAAGCAATAACATGCCCTGATAAATTTCTGTATCTGGAGAAAAATAGTCTATAAATCTATTCTCAACTTCAAGTTTTGAAATTCCGTAAACTAATGAGATTGAAATAAAAATAAAAAAGGCAGCAATTAACTTTCCTTGGTTGATTGTAAAAGATGCTAGTTTTGAAGGTATTTTATTAATGAAATCTAGTGAGTGTGTATGTGTAGTTTTTATAACAAGCTTCATTAAACTTGGTAAAAAAGTAAAAGTAAAAGCAAAAGCAAAAGCCATTCCAACTGCCATCATTTTCCCAAACTCAATTACAGGTTTAATATCTCCCATAATCAGTGAAAGAAAAGCTATTGCAGTAGTTAATGCAGCAAATAAACATGGCATAACCATTTGATTTAAGGTATTTAATATAGCCTCATCTACTGATTCTGAGCTTTTTGACACTTCCGTAAACCTTACCAATACATGCACGGTCAATGAAATAGTTAATATAAGTAATAAGGCAATAAAGTTTGATGAGATAACACTAATTTTCCAATTCATTAAACCAAGTACACTTGCGGTAAATGCTGTTGTAACAAATGCGTTGCTTAAGGGCAAAATTACAAACCAAATATTTTGAAAAAATAAATAGAGCATCAAGCAAAAAATAATTGCAACTCCAGCTCCAAACACAGCTAAATCTGATTTTATAAAACTCATCATGTCTGTAGCTATCATTGATGCGCCACCTAAAAACAAAGTACCTTGATCCATGTTTTGTGACAAAATTTCTCTAATCTGAGCTATTAGGTCTGTTCTTTCATTCGCCTCAATGTCATTTATTTTAGAAATTTGTTGATTGATATTACGAAGTTGATTTTTTTGGTTAATCGAAAGGCTGGGTATATCGAGTAACTCATATCTTTTTTGAATTAAATCTCTATACAAACTATTCTCTTGAATAGTTACCTGTATTGCCGTTGTATCTCCAGACGGACTAATTATGAGCTCTGAATAAACAGGATTATTGAGTATTTCCTCTTTTGCTGCTGCAAAATCAACATCTTTAGATTCTAAAGTTTTAAGATTATCCATCAAGTCAGCTAACGGAACTTTAGGCTGAAAAAATATTGGGGCATCTAAAATGCTAAGAACCGATTGAATACTGGGAAGCTTTTCTAATTCATGGGTTAGCTTTTGAATTGTTGCCAAAGATTGAGATGAAAATAGGTCTGCCTTGGGGGTGAAAGTAATAATTAAGAAATCTGAATTGCCAAATATTTCTCCTGTCTCTCTATATATCCTAAAGGCTTCATCACCCTCTATAACCAATGCATCCGAAGATGCATCAAGTTTAAAATTTTTAAGCCCGACACTTGCTGAAAGAAAAATAGCCACTATAAAAACCATTACAGTTATTGGTTTTTTGAGAATTAGTCTAAAGATACTCTGCATGTTTATGATTTTTTGTTAGCACAGTCTGGCGACGAATGTATTACTGGATCAGCTTTATATTCCTCAATAGTAAAGGCTTGTATAGATAATGCATGTATTTCTTTCATGACTTTAGATAGAATTTCATATATCAGTTGATGTCTTTTAACTTTGCTCAGTTTTATAAAATCATCTGAAGCTATTATTAATTTAAAATGGGTCTCTGAATTTGGGGGGACATTATGCATTGAACTCTCATTCTCTAAAAACATATGCTCAATAGTTAATTGGCTATTCAAAGAGTTTATGATGTTTTCATATGCACTCATGCGGACTCCATTCTTAAAAGATATTCTTTATTTATTTTCCCTAGGGCAAACTCCCCTGTTGATCCATCTTGCTTAATTGCCCTATGACATGGAATAAGAAGAGGTAATGGATTTAATCGACAAGCTGTTCCAACTGCCCTTGCCGCTCCTGGAGAGCCAATCATTGAAGCTAGCGAAGAGTATGATTCAGTGCGGCCTCTTGGTATTGTTGTTAATGTTTCCCATAACTTTAGCTGAAATGGCGTGCCTTGAAGAAAATATTTTGGAAAGCTTTTTAAACCTTGTTTACTAAAGAAATGATTTATTACCTTTTGAAGACTTGTATCAGGAAAATAAGAGGAATGTTGTTGGCCTATATAACTGATCTTTACCAAAATAGAATTAGCGTAGAAAGAATTAAAATTTCCAATTGGGGTTATTATTGACTTTGCTTCCATAAGCGTAATTTTAACATTGGCAACTCCATGAAATAAAAAAATATAAAAAAAAGAGGGCCTAGGCCCTCTTTGATCTAAAGAATATATTCTTTACTTCAATTGATGGGTAATATAAATCCTACTGTTAGAACATGAATCAATAAGCTCTCCAAGTGCTTTATCTTCATCTGATCCATTTATATTCATCCAATAATTATCAGCCGCAGCCCCTAACTCCGCAACAGTTCTTGCATAAAGGGAATAAACATAATCATAATCACCCTCTGTCGCACCAGAACCAGGAAATATCATTTTACGACCAAGATTATCGCCCTTTGATTTGGCTGCAATTGCAAAATCTTTGTATGCATCAAATACTTGTCGACCAGTTACTCCATCTTTCATCTTGCAGTCTGAAAATCTAACCGCTCCAACTTCCATATCACCTTCTGGAGATGAGACTGGCCATTGCCAAGTATCTATTGCCTGAACTGGAATTGTTGGTACTTTTTTTAGGAGATCGCCACCATTTTTTACCCAATAATCAAGCCCAATATATTGCTCGGTAGCATTTGGCCAAATTCCTAAAAAAACACTGTCAAGTGATTGTAGACTTGAGTTGAAATAAGGCATAAAAAGAACGGGCTGCCAATTATCATAAATGGAATGCTTGCTAGTCCATTTAACTAAATCTTCTCCCCACTTTAATAAGTCTTCAAAATCTTTACCAGGCTTAAACTTATCAACATAATACTCTGCCTTATTTGGTACCGGTTCATATTTATACTCATCTTGCGCATGAGTAATTGCTGGCATTAATAAAGCGCATATTGCCAACATTGAAGTTAGATTTTTCATAATTTCTCCGTTAAAAATGTATTTAAAATACACATTAACATGAAAATAATTTTATTGTATGGAAATTTGAATATGGTGCGGCATCCGAGATTCGAACTCGGACCATCTGCTTGGAAGGCAGATATACTAGCCATTATACTAATGCCGCAGCTTAGAGACCTCGTATATTACACTATCTTAGAACTAATCTTAAGAATATTAAGCACTATGCAAGCATTTCACAAAACTCAAAGACAGAAATGGTATAAAATTAGTTATGTTAATTGATTTTTACCACCTTAAAAAAGCAAGAGTTGGCTACACAATTCATGGAATACGAGTCATTAAAATTGCTTTTAGACTAATATTTCTTGGATTAGCAGGAATTATTCATGCATTATTACCTTTTATTTTTTTAGAAACTGTCAGCAATGGAGTGAAGAAGATTAATCAAGAAATTTCGCAATTTTAATTTATATCACTTTATAACGACGATACATTTTTGAAGGCTGGCATATCGACTGTTCCAAAAGCATCACTTGAATTTCCTTGCTTATCTCTAAAGACTGCCAAGATTCTATAAACTCTTGTCTTGATTCAAGAGATAAGAAAATATTTGTCCATTGAAATTGATTTTCAGAATTAATTGCTTCTCCATAAAAAACGTCAACCGGAGAATTATATTTTAATAATGCGTTCGTGAATTGCTCAAGGACTAACTTTAATGTTGCGTAATTAAATCCTGTTATGTACTCACAATTTAATATTTCTGAGATTACATTTGAAGCCAAGATATTCTGAGAAGTGAGATTCAAACTCCTGGTTAAAATATCTGAGTCCTTGCATTCTGCTATCTCATCAAATGATAACGTTTCAAGAGTAAGTTCAAATCTATCCAATGAAAGTTGATTAGCATGGTTAAAAACTAGCTTGAAAGACTTGGTATCAATTTGACCTTCTTTTAATAGTGGAAATAAAAAAAATAGTTTCTCAGCACTTCTATCGATCCTTGAAAAACTATTAACAAATTTAGGTATAAATCTCTCAACTGAATTGAGAGTTTTGCCTGAAACTAAATTGCAATTTAAAGAAGTTTGATAAGTTGAGAATTCGGGTTTGATAAAATTATCAAGATCTAAATTAGAATTTTGAGGATCTCCTCCACATCCTGAAACAACTATGAAAAAAATTATTAAAAGATAGTATTTCAACTTTAGTTAAAAATATTTAAATGATGACATAATAATATTATGAAAAAATATATCTGCCTACATGTTATGTGCATGTGTTCTGTTCTTTTTGTCTCTACTAAAGTTCATGCATATAAATATGGATTGGGATCTTGCCTAGATCAAAGCCTTGATCAAGTAATTTGGTCAGCTATTCAAGAAGAAAAATTAGATGGATTTATTTTTCTTGGAGACAATGTTTATGGAGATCAACCCAATGGGGAGCTTTTTAAAATGAAAAATGCTTATGAAATCCAAAAAACTAGGTTACCGAAATGGTTAATGAAAGAAAAAGATATTTTAGCAATATGGGATGACCATGATTTTGGGTTAAATGATGGGGGAAGAGACTATCTCTTCAAAGGAGAAGCCAAAAAAATGTTCTTAAATTTCTGGAATGTTGCTGAGGATGATCCAAGAAATTACAGAGAAGGCCTGTATTTCAAAAATATAAAAAATGTAGATGGAACTAAAATTGAAATAATTGCTCTAGATACCAGATTTTTTAGATCAAAATTAAATGGTAAAAAAAATGCATATAAGCCAAATATAAATCCTCAAGCAACCATTCTTGGAAAAGAGCAATGGGATTGGTTCCAATCATCAATTACTAATTCAACATCAAAAGTAATTATTATCTTGTCATCTATTCAAGTCTTAGCTACTGAGCATCCATACGAAAAATGGGCAAACTTTCCATTAGAGCGCTCAAAACTAATAAAAATTCTCTCTGAAGCAGCTAAAAATAAAACAGTAATTGTAGTTTCAGGTGATAGACATAGATCAGGAATATATCAAAATGATTTTTTTATCGAAATTACAGCTTCTTCCCTTAATAGACCTGGATCAAAATTCAAAGAAAGTGATCCATTATTAATAGGTGAGACATTTCCAGAAATGAATTACGGAATTTTGGATATACAGCCATTACAAAATAAAATTACCCTTTCGCTACACGACAAAAAGGGAGAAAAACTTAATTCTAAAATTATTAATTTCTTTCAATGACAGGATCAAGCATGAAAAACATGGGGCTAATATTTCCAGATGAGTTATCTGCCAATAATAAAGTTCTTTCTGCCATCAAGAATTCTGATCCGCTATTACTTTATGAACCATGTGATTCTTTTTACCAACTAAAACATCATAAACATAAATTGGTATTACTGATTTCAGGCTTAAGACACTGGAAAAAAGAATTAGAAAAAGATTTTCAAAACATTATTCATATAAAAATTACAAAAGATAGAAACAAAGACTTGATGCATGAGCTTGAAACCATGCATAAAAAAATTGAATTCAATGTTTTACATTTAACGCAACCAAGTGATCATGGAATTTTGACTCAGCTGATGTTCTTTGGATCAACTCATAATGTTGAATTAAAAATTTATCCAGATACAAAATTTATTGATTCAATAGATGGATTCTCTGAATGGTCAAAGGATAAAAAATCTCTAGTTCAAGAATATTATTACCGATGGCTTAGAAAAAAATATAACTTACTAATGAGTGGTAATAAACCTTTGGGAGATAAATGGAATTTTGATAAAGAAAATCAAAAAAGTATCTCAAAATTAAAAGAAATACCAAAAAAAAGAGTCAAAATAAAATCAGATGAGATAACAGTATCAACAATGGTTGATGTAGAAAATTGTTTTCCAGATTCAATGGGAGATTTAGAGGTTTTTAATTGGGCAGTTACTCATAAAGGAGCGAGAAAACAACTCAAATCATTCTTAAATAATTACTTTAGGTTGTTTGGAGATTTTGAAGATGCTATTGATAAAGAAAATAATACTCTATTTCATTCTCTTTTATCTCCATACATAAACTCTGGGTTATTAGATCCAATGGAGTGTATTGTTGATGCTGTAAGCTATTTCAATGATACAGATAATAAAATTCCAATAAATGCTTTAGAAGGATTTGTTAGACAAATTTTGGGATGGAGAGAGTTTATTAGAGGAGTTTATTGGGAAAATATGCCCCAATACAAACAGATGAACTATTGGTCTCATAAAAATAGTTTCAATAATAACTGGTATTCTGGAGAAACAGGAATTCCCATATTAGATGATGCAATTAAAGAATCTGCATCAACAGGTTATACGCATCATATAAATAGACTAATGATTATCTCGAATCTGATGAATTTATCTAACATCAATCCAAATGAAATTTATAGGTGGTTTATGGAAATGTATGTAGATTCTGCTGATTGGGTAATGGTGCCCAACGTTTTCGGAATGGGCACATATGCTGATGGTGGTATATTTTCTACAAAGCCTTATATTTGCGGCTCAAGTTATATGCTTAGAATGTCAAATTATAAAAAGGGAGACTGGTGCGATGCGGTTGATGGTCTGTATTGGAAATTTATAGAGAATAATAGAGATTTCTTTGCAACTAATCCCAGATTGGCACTAATGATTAGATCGCTCGATAAGATGAATGCTGATAGAAAAAATAAAATTTTTCATGCTGCGGAAACATTTATTGAAAAAAATACTTCTTAAAGATCTTCCAACAAAAACTCGGAAACAGCAGTGTTGACCTCATTGCTGCCTTTAGTCCCATTGGAGACTAATTGATACCTCCATCTAAACGGTAGATTCCTCTCAACTCCAAGCATGGTTAGATCATTAAAAAAATTTTTACCTCTATCAAGCCTATCTTTACCTTGTTTTTTTGCTTTTCTTGTTTTGATTAGAGTGCTATCTATTTTCTTAATGCTAGTATCACTTAAGAAAACTCCACCTTTCAATCGCATGAACCACTCTATTCTTTGATTTGAAAGATTCATGTTTTTAGTCCCAAAAGGAAAAGCTATCTGATCATCAATAAATGTGTAAAATCCAGAATTTGCCATAGCTACTTTATCTACTCTTGTATCATTGCTAAATAAAAGATAGCGCTGAACGAATTCAGAACCCTTTGAATGACCATAGAGTCTATAACTTAAAGTAGAGAGCTTTAATTTGCTGTGAAAAAAATCAAATAGAATTCCCAATGAATTATCTAAATGCATTGATTTATTATTTAATAATCTACCCTTTTCATTACTTATCATCAAAAGAGAATACTCTGAATAAAAATCATCAGAAAATTTTGGAGCAACTAAAACGACATTTCGATCTCTAGCAATTTGAAGCCAGTCGTTAATGGATTTTTTTGCGTCTCTTGAGTCTCCATGGATTAAAAAAATAATTTTTGTTTTCTGATCTATAAGCTCTGGAGTTGAATAAAAAATGTTGATATCTGGCTTATTCCAATAGGAAAATGTTGCTTCTTGAATTTGTCTAGCTGATAGGTCAAAAGCAATAAATGAAGCTAAGATTGATAAAAAAATCTTCATTAATGGTGCTGCTCTTGATGTTTTGGTATTTCAGGAGGTATGCATTTGCCTATTTCCCATTCTCCAGGCTTACAATCATAAATAATTCTTCCGTGATCTTTAAGGTAAGAGTCTAAAATTTGATGGGCATGAGCCCCAAAGCCTAATGATGCATCATTTTGCAATTTATCTTTTGGAATTGTGTAAGTTGACCAATCTTTAGGAGCTCGCCATCCGGGCGGAGGAACTAAGAGAGTTCTAGTTCCTGCAATTGGATGCAGGGCCCTCCAGTTTCTAATTTTTTCAGCCATTTCTTGCACTAAATTAGGTTCTTGGGATGCCAAATCCTGATACTCATATGGATCATTAGCAATATCAAATAACTTATTTTCAACTTTAATTTCAAGTAATGAAGATGAAATTGATTGGACAAGCTTCCATTTCTTATTAAATACAGTGGTATGAAAATGTCCATAATTAGGAATTTCCGATACAAAGTATATATCCTCTTTTAACGAAATATCTTCTTCTTCAATGATCGCAGGCCACATATTTCTGCCATCAATCATTTTTGTATTTTTCATATTTATTCCGCTTGCAGATGAAAGAGTCGGAAATACATCCATAACTGTCATAATTTGATCAAGTGAGCCACCTGCTTGTATTTTCCCTTTCCATTTTAATGCTGCGACAACTCTGATACTTCCCTCGAATGTATCTCCCTTGCCTCCTCGAAGAGGAAAATTATCTGCCCCACCTCCTCCATAAGTAGCTCCTCCGTTATCAGAGCTGAAAAGAATTATTGTTTCTTCCTCAATTCCAGCTTCTTCAATAGTCAATAAGATCTCGCCAATGGCTTGATCAAGAGCATCCACAACTGCAGCATATAAGGGCCTAGCAGATGGCACCAGAGTTTTGCTTGCCTCTCTTGTTCTATCAGCGGCAATATTTCGAGTAGGCTTTCTTGTATCTTCAAGAGTTTTATATTTTTCTATTAAATTATCAGGTGCCTCTAGTGGAGTATGTGGAGCTAAGAAAGGAACATACATAAAAAATGGTTTTTCTTTATCTCTAGAATTTATCCAATTTGATGCTTCTCTTGCTAAAAGAAAGGTTGAGTAACCTTGATCATTTATGGTGACTCCATTTTTTTGGAAATCAATTCCACCTTGATTAGAGAATGGAGGGAAATAACCAACCTCTGTATGAAGATGACCATAAAAATCATCAAATCCTCTTTGATTTGGATGAAAAATTTCCTGCGAATGACCAAGGTGCCATTTTCCAAACATTGCTGTTTGGTAACCGTTCATTTGAAAAGATTCAGGCATAAAATGTTCATCTGGATGAATACCGTTATTCATCCAAGGCATTATTACACTGTAGGCTACACCAAGTTTTAGTGGATCTCTGCCCGTCATTAATGCCGCTCTTGTTGGACTGCATATTGGTGTTGTATAAAATCTATTTAAAGAAACTCCCTCTTTAAATAAAGAATCAATGTTTGGTGTTTTGAAGGGAGCTCCTCTTAGAGAAATATCTGCCCACCCTAGATCATCTACTAAAAAAATAATAATATTTGGTTTTTTTATATCTGCAAAAGAATTAAAACTAAACAAAGCAATTAAGAGTATTAAATACCTAAAATTCATAATCATTTTCATTAAATTTTTTAGTCCAATTCCAATATTCTAGCAACTTCCATGGAGATGTGGTCACAACTTTACCAGAGGAGTTTTGATACCAACTTGAGACTTTTTCATGCTCCCAAACCATTTGTTCATGTCTTGCTTCAAACTTATCTTGATATTGTTGTTCTATGTCACTTTTAACTTTAAATGTTTTTAAATTATTATTTGCCAAATATTCAATTGCAGAACAAATATAATTAATTTGACATTCAGAATTAAAAATAATGCTTCCTGCATGAGCTAAATTTGTACCAGGACCATACATAGCAAAAAAATTAGGCATGGTTGAAAAGGTAATGCCAAGATATGATTTAGGTGAATCTTTATAAGTCTTGTTAAAATCTCCAAAACCTCCATCAATCTTCATTGGGCAAAAAAATTCTTGAGCCTTAAAACCTGTTGCAAAAATGATCGTATCAAGCTCTATTTCTTTACTAGAAGAAATAACACCTTTTGACGACATATCTGTGACACCTTCTGTAAGCAAATTAACATTTGGTAGATGCAGAGTCCTTAACCATGCTCCATTATCTTGCAACATACGTTTACCAAAAGGTGGGTATTTTGGAATTACTTTTTCAATTAATGATTCATCAGAAATTTGAGACATCATAGCTTCAGTAAAAAGCTCCCTCATCGCATCATTGTCTTTGTTTATAGAATGGTTCTCTTTCCAGCTTGGATCTATAAATAATGAATCAAGCAATTGATCAGAGCCAGGATAAAATAATAAAAATCTATACCATCTTGCATAAAATGGAAGATTAGCTAGCAACCATTTTTTTCCTTGATCTACTTCATCATGATAAATAGGATTAGGAAACATCCATGGAGGAGATCTTTGAAAAATAGTTAGTTCTTTGCATGCTTCAGCGATACTAGGAACTATTTGAAAAGCGCTGGCTCCACTTCCTACTACTGCAACTTTTTTTTCAGAAATCGCATCATGATCAGGCCATTGTGAAGAATGAAAAACATCCCCTTGAAAATCATCAAAACCATTAATTATAGGTAAATTAGATTGATTAAGTTGGCCAACGCAAGAGATGATGATGTTAGTCTCTTCTTGTATTTGGTTATGTTTATTCTGAGAGGTTACAGACCATAAGTTAGTCAAATCATCGAAAGTAGCAGATATAACTTCTGTTTCAAAATATGTATTTTTTTCAATGCCATATTTATAAAAACATTTTTCAAAATATTCTAATAATTCTGGTTGTTGAGAAAAATGTTCTGACCATTGATGATTATCTTCAAAAGAATATGAATAAAAATGATTTGCAATATCCACTCTTGAACCAGGATATTGATTCTCGTACCAAGTTCCTCCAACGCGAATATTTTTTTCATAAATTTTAAATTTGATGCCTAATTCAGCAAGTTTGATTCCAGCTAATATTCCTGACATCCCTGCTCCAATAATCAATACCTCTAGATCAGATTGAAAATGATTTGATTTCTTCAAATGTTGAGTCTCTGCAAGATTGATATTTATCTCTTGCAACATCATCGGAGCATATTCAGGAGAAACAACCTCTCCAACAATATAATTCATCATTGTGTTTAACTCATCATTGGATGGAAGATATAAATCTTGTTTTTGTGAATGTTTAAAAAATTTTTCTATTTCATTGAGGGCAAATTCTTTAATGATTTTTTTATCCTCTGAACTTAAGAAACCTTGTGTTTCTCCCAAAACTACTTGGTTTGGTTGAGGTAATTTATTTAAGATAGAAATATCTCCTGTAAAATGGACCATTAAAGCAGCGATAACAGGAAAACTTGCAGAATCCAATGCATTAGATAAGGTTTGTTTGTTAATATTCACAGTAATTTAATTATGCACTCAAAAACAATCAGCTCTTTAACTTAATTATATAAATGTCAGAATATTTAGAAACCATAAAAAAAATTCATGATTCAACTTTTCGTTTTGTCTTAATTTCAAGTGGCGGTGGAACCAATGCAATATCTGAAATTTTAAAAGTCCCGGGTGCCAGTAATTCTGTCTTAGAGGCTTATGTTCCTTATGCAAAGGAATCACTTGATCATTATCTTTTGAGGCAACCTGATCATTACTGTAGTCATGATACAACTCTAAGCATGGCCGCCAAGGCTTATAGTGCTGCAAAAAAAATTGATCCAAAAACTCATCAAAAAAAATTATTGGGTATTGCTATTACAGCATCATTGGCAACCAATTACGCAAAAAAGGGTGATCATAAATTTTTCATTGCTATTCAAACTCATAAGTATTCACATAGTTTCTCGTACCAATTTACTAAGGGAGAATTATCCAGGGATGAAGAGGAAGCAGTGGTTACTAAATATATAATTAATGCCCTATCAGGCGCATGTGGAGTTAATCATGGCATTAAAGATGAAACTCCAAATCTTAGGATTGAAAAAGTAAAAGCAGAAAAATCTTGGATAAAGCTAGTCGATAATAAAATTGATTATGTTTCTTCATCTAATCATTTACCAGAATTAATTTTTCCAGGTTCGTTTAATCCATTTCATTCAGGTCATGCTGAAATGAGTGAATTAGCACAGAAAAAAACTGGTCTTAGTCCTGCCTATGAAATTTGTATTCAAAATGCTGATAAGCCTCCTCTCTCATATCATGAAATTCAAAGGACTGTACTTCAATTTAGTCAAAGCTATGATTGGGTGCTTACGAAAGCAGGTAAATTTTCTGATAAAGCTAAATTATTTCCTAATTCAGTATTTATTATTGGAGCGGATACACTTACAAGAATGTTAGATGAGAGGTTTTACCTCAATAGAAAAGATATGCTCGATCAACTTGATCTATTTAATAGCCACAACATAAATTTTCTTGTTTTTGGGCGTAAAATTGAGGATAACTTTATCAGCCTTGATTCAGTAGAAATCCCAGAACATATTAATAAAAGATTCACTGGATTTGGTGAAGAAATTTTTAGGGATGATATCTCTTCTTCAATAATAAGAAAGATAGATAAGTAAAATATTATTTAGAGTGTGGGGGCAATTTCGCTTCTACAAACCACTCGTGTTTCTGTTTGGCAGGATTAAATTTCTTTAATCTTAATTTCTGATTTTCAATAACGAGTTTCTTGGTTTTTACAGCTAAATAATGATAGGTGTGACTATCTCTAGACTCACTCTCAGGGATTAAATAAACCTTTGTTTGCTTTTTTTTACTGTCTGCCATATTACTGTGGATGATTATACCGAAATCAGCATATTTTCCTACGAAATTGAACAAAAAATCTTAGCAAACTATATATAATTACATCACCAATTACCTTAAAATATGCTCCTCAAAGCTTCCATACACTATTTAAATTTAATTTTTGTAACTAGAATCTCGATGCTCCAAAAATATTTCTGCATAACCTTAATGAGTATATTTACTCTAGAAATTGCTAGTGGCGATTCAAATGGCATTGATTTAGATGGGGTGCTTAAAAAAGATGAATGGAATCAATCAACTGAATTTGACTTAGAGTATGAGTTGATGCCATCAAGAAATACCCCTGCAGCCCTAAAAACAACTGCCTATATGAAATTTGATAAAAAATACTTATACATAGGCATAAAAGCTTTCGGAGATCCAAAAAAAATAAGAGCTACTTTAAAAAATAGAGATCAAACTTGGAATGAAGATTATGTTGCCTTAATGTTTGATCCTTTCAGAGATGGCAGATATGGAATTTTAATTGGTGTTAATGCTTTAGGTGTTCAATTAGACGAAATACACATAAGCAATGCTGAGCCTGATAATTCCTGGGATATTCTTTTTGATTCTGCAACAGCATTCCAAGATGATGGTTATTCAGCTGAATTCATTATTCCTTTTGCAGAGCTTCAATTACCTGATGAAGAAGTGCAAAAATGGAAGATGGGGTTTATTAGGAAATCTTATCAGGCAGGAGTTCAAACTGTATTTGGATCATTTAAAAATCTTCCAGCAGAAACTTGCTATGCATGTCAGGCAGATGAGGAGGTACTTTTAGGTTCACCAGAAAAAATATACAGAAGCTATTTATATCCATATATTTTTCTTAATCAGAATGGTGACAGACCGAAAAAAGACTTTAAATTGCAGAATCCTGACTATGAAATTGGTATTACTGGTCTTTATGACCTTAGCAAGTCCTCATCAATTGAATACACCATTAATCCTGACTTCTCTCAAGTTGAATCTGATGTTCCTATGATAATGGCGAATCAAACATTTGCTATGTCATTTCCTGAAAAAAGAACTTTCTTTCTTGAAGGGTCAGAATTACTGAAATCTGACATGCAAACCGTATATACAAGATCAATAACCAATCCGTTAGGTGCGCTAAAGTATATTAATCAAGGAACCAGTAGCTCAACTTATTTAATGCAGGCAACAGATACTGATTCACCATATTTAGCAGCTGGGCAATACAAATCTATTAAAGGCAATGCAGGCAAAAGCAAGGTCACAATAGGGAGATTTAAAAAAAATTTAGGAAATAAGTCTCACATTGGACTTATAGCTACAAATAGAGATTATCATGTTGGTGGCTCTGGATCATTAATTGAATTTGATAGTCTGATTAATTTTCTTGATGACTATATCTTAGATCTAAATTACGCAAGAAGTGATACCCAAGAAGGTAATATTAATTTTATAGACTCTGACGAAACATTTGCTGGAAGAACTTATGCAATGGATGGAGAATCCTTTTCTGGAACAGCTAAAAATTTTCGCTTAAGAAGAGCTGTAAATGAATCAAATTGGGGCATAAGATTTAAAGATGTATCCCCTACTTACAGAGCTCATGTTGGTTTTGTTGGACGTAATGATTATAAAAGCCGTAACTATTGGTATGGAAGAACTTATAGGTATCAAGGAATACTTAGGAAAATTAATTTTCGTTGGAATAATAGAAATAGGATTAATTATAGAAATCAAAAGACGCAAGAGTTTTATGAACTCAGCATGGATTTAGAGACAAACTTTAATTTTACAGGAGGCATTGAATACCAAATCAAACCCAGCGAAAAATTTGAGGGTATTCAGTATGGTGAACAAGTAGATTATGAAATTAGCGGGACATATCATCCGACTGAAGGTTTTTTTACAAGCTTAAGATATGAAAAAGGTGAAGCTATAGCTTACAGAATTGAGGAGCCAAAGATTGGAGATTCAACAGAATATAATTTATTTACAGTATTTAGATTTTCTGATAATTTCAAAATTTCCCTTGGTCATAGATACTCTGAGCTAAAAGATAAAATAACTAATGAAGAATTTTATGCTGGCGAAATCAATAGATTTGAAGTTGATTACCAAATTGATAATGCCCTATCGACTCGAACTATTATTGAAAAAAATGAATTTACTGATGACTACTTTCTAGAGGCACTAATTCAATGGAAACCTAATCCATATACAATTTTTTATGCAGGTGGTACTCAATTTTATGAAGAACCAAATCCTTTTAGCGATAACATAAGGCTTGAAACTTCACAGATTTATGCAAAATTTCAATATTTTTATAATCCAAGAAAGTAATACTGATTAGCAGCTCAACATCGATCCCGTAGCATCTCCATCTCGAATGATAATGGAATTAATATCAAAATTAATAGCTTCGTTGCTTGAAAAAAGTCCTCTTAATTGAATTTTGGATTTATCTAACCCATCTTTTTCAAGGCATGAAAGAGGAATATTAATTTTTGACCAATTCGCCATGGATTTTGTAGGCAGTGCAATAGACCCAATACAATTACTACCGCAGCCAACGCTAAAATATAATTGTGGATTTGATAAAGTGTTTACCCTCATAATAATCTCATAAAAAGGAGAACTCATATTAGAGAGATTGATGGGTAACTCTGCTGAGATTCCAAACGCTTGTAACAATTTGCTACTTGAAAAAACAATATTTTTTGCATCATCTTGTCGCTGATAATCAAATCTTGTAACTTTAATTTGTTCGTCATTGCTAAAGTAATTATCTTTTAAAACAAATTCGGGATTTTTATTTGAAATAACAAACTCTTTTGCGGGGATTGATGCGGCACCTAAAAAAACATTAATCAAATCTATATTTGAAACAACCTCATCGGTTTGAATTTTTTGAAGCTGAAAATTTGATTCGTATGTAAGGCCAAATCCAAATGGAAATAAGGGATCATATTCAGCATCAAAGTAATTTAATACTGCTTGATCACTAGATTTTGGCCATGAATAAGAAAGTTTGCCTGAAAAATCATAATTTATTTTATTATTTTTTTTAAATATAACGTCAGCAATTCCTTCTACAGCAGTGCCTGGTAACCAAGAAGCTATAAATGCATCAGATGCATTAATATACTTATTTACCTCTAAAGGTCTGCCTGACAAGAAAATACTTAAAATTGGAATGCCTTGAGAATCGATTGATTTAAGCAATGATAAAAATGTTGGGTCAGTTGGAGCAAAAGAAACATCTTTTAAATCACCGAGCATTTCAGCATATGGTTCCTCACCAAACACACCAATCACAACATCTGGATTCTTTTCAAATTTACCATTTTCAGAAAACTCTATTGTTCCATTTGATAATAAAATTGTCTGCTCTAAAGCCTGATATATAGTATTAGTGTTTATAAAATCATCATTTAGATTTTCTCTTCCTTGCCAAGTAATGGTCCAGCCACCTGTTTGCGATGAAATTTTATTTGCGGCGTGACCAATAACTCCAATATGTTGTCTAGGATCTATGGGTAGAAATTTATTATTATTTTTCAACAAAACCAAGGATTCTCTTACAGCCTGACGAGCCAAAGCAATATGTCTTGGGTGACCTAAAAAATTTTCTTTAAATTCATGCGGGACTCTTCCGTCAAATAAACCAAGCCTAGATTTAACTTTTAAAATACTTCTAACTGCATCATCGAGTCTGATCTCTGATATTTCACCGGTCTTAACTTGCTGAATCGTATTTAACAAAAGGTCTTTCCAGTTCTCTGGAACCATGAACATATCAACTCCAGCATTAAATGATTGAGCACATTTTGAATTTGAACAGTCATCTACCTGGCCATGGCCATTCCAATCACCTACAACAAAACCATCAAATTGCATATCATCCTTCAAGATGTCTGTTAATAACTCCTTATATCCATGTAGCTTTTGACCATTCCAGGAATTAAAGCTTGCCATAACTGTTTGAGCACATGCATCTAGAGCATCAAAGTATGGATATCCATGCAATTTTCGTAACCCAATCTCAGAAATTATGGTATTGCCTTGATCAACTCCTCTCAGAGTACCTCCATCACCCATGAAATGCTTAGCGGTTGCAATAACATGATTTTTGTCAAGGAATATATCTCCCTCACCTTGGAGCCCAAGCACAAAAGCCTTGCCTAATTTAGAGACTAAAATGGGATCCTCAGAAAATCCCTCGTAAGTTCTTCCCCAACGATCATCTTGAGGAACGGCGATTGTAGGAGCAAATGTCCAAGCAACTCCGGTTGACAAAACTTCTAAGGCAATCACCTCACCAATATTTTTAATTAACTCTTCATTACGAGTTGCACCAAGTCCTATATTGTGTGGAAATAATGTTGCTCCAATAACATTATTATGACCATGAACTGCATCAGTTCCCCATAAAATAGGAACTCGGATACCTTTAAAGATTGGAGAAGCTTCATAAAAGTCTTTACTTAAGTTCTTCCAGTCTTCTGCAGAACTATATTTATCTCCATTAGGTGAAGTGTTTCCTCCATTCAAAACTGATCCAAGTCTGTATTTTTTAACGTCTGCTGGAGTAACAAAGTCCAAGTCGCCTTGAATAATTTGTCCAACTTTATCCTCTATCGACATTGCTTTGATTAGTTGCTCAATCAAAAAATCATTATCAAAATTTGTATATTCACAAGCATTTGATCTACTCCAGTCTACTTGAGCTGATAATAATGAAATATTTGAAAATAAAATTATTAAAAAAAGTTTTTTCATTCTTATTCCTTATTGAAAATCTATATCTGAGAATTCAAGTTTTGTCTTATCTTGATTTATAAGAAAGTGTAATGGCATTTTATTGTTCGTGGATGCTTTTTCAAGAACCAATCTTTTGTCAGAATTTGTTACAAGCAAGATACATCGTTTTGTATTGAGAAGTAATGCAATATTCATTGAAATTCTTTTATGGCTTGGAGATCCTTGAGGGGTCTCTGAACATATAAAATCAGGATCAGCGTTAATACCTAAAGCACTGCTCAGTTTAACTTGGTCCGGGAAAAGTGATGCAAAATGGCCATCAATACCTAATCCGAGTAAAACTATATCAAAGGGAAGTGTTACATCTTTAATATTAATTCTTGGCTGAACTAATGGATAAAATTTAGCCCGCTTAGCATTATTTATTAAAAGATTCTTCCTTAAAAGATTTTCATTTGAATCAATGTGATCTGAGGGGACTAATCTATCATCTCCCAAGTAGATAGATACTTTATTCCAGTCTAAATCTGCACGACTTAATTTTTGATAAATTGATAAAGGGCTATTTCCACCACATACAACTAGCGAAGCTTTTCCATTCAGCGCAATCGCTTTATCTAATGATTTTGTGATTGATTTAAATAGCTTTTCTGAAGCAGAGTTATTCAATTTTTAATTATGTTTTACTAATTTTATTAATGAAATTTAAACTTCCATGCAAACAAGTCATTTCTTGATTGATAATGGCTATCGGCATTTGCGACAAAATATTCGCATGCATTGATTTTCTGTTCGTCAAAAAATTTTTCATGAAAATCTCATTATCTATAAATTGATTAATTGATCGCATTAAACCTCCGGCGATGAATACTCCATTTCCAGGCATATAGGCCAAGGCAAGTTCAGACAATATTTGAGAAAATGAATTGAGAAAGAAATTTATGGCTTTTTGTGAGGATTCATCATTATTAAAGCTTGATACTATTTCTTCAGGTGACTTTTCTTGGTTAGAGAAAATTTCATATATTTTTTTGAGCCCCCCTCCGGATATAATATTCTCAATAATATTAAAATTTTCAATAACTTCGGGTTCAAAATCTTCAAATAATTTTGGAAGAATTAATGAGCTGTTTCCAATCTCTGTAGGAAGTACAATTTTATTTTCAATAACTAGAGCTGCCCCCAGGCCTGTACCTGGGCCAATAACTAATGATGTGTGATTAAATCCATCACATTTATTTATGAAGCTCATTTCATTAGCGTTAAAAAGAGATAATCCATAGCCAATGGATTCCCAATCATTAAGAATATGACAAGAATCTAAATTAAATTTTTTCAATATAATCTTTTCATCTATTTCAAAATCTCTATTCGTCATTGAGATAGATTGATGGAGCTTTGGGCCGGCAACAGAAAAAACTATATGTCTTATGTTTTGATCTTTGCTTAAAAGGTTTTGAATAATCTGATCGAATGAATCTAAACAATCTAAATTTTGCTTAGAAGCATTATTTATCTCATTACTTCCAATTTTGGCTGTAGCTGTTCTTATATTAGTTCCACCTATATCAATAAGTAAAACTTTTTTGTCAGAAAAACTATCTTGGGAATTCATTACCAAAGTAAAAAATAAGTTATGAATAAAATCAAAAAGATAATTGCGGTATTTATATTAAATGACAACTCTGTTTTAAAGTTTATATTCACTAAGTCAATTGCTTTAGGTTGATTAGAGTATCCTTGAACTAACGCGGTAAAGTAACATCCAAGGCCTGAAACTAGAAATACGACTCCCATTCTATGAATAAAAGGATATTCTGGAAAAACAAGGAAAATTACCAAAGATAAAATTAAGGACATAATTGCTGCAACTAAAACACTAAGAGTGGTAGCTTTTTTCCAAAATAGAGCAACTAAAAATATTACTAAAATTCCTGGTGTGAAAAATCCAGTGAAATTTTGTATATATTGAAATGCAGAGTCCATGCTTCCAAGAAGTGGCTGCGCACAAATGACAGCTATAACTAATGCGATCCAAGCAATATTCCTTCCAACTGTCACTAATCTTTGTTGAGATGGTTTTGATTTTGCAAAACTTCTATAAATATCCATTGTAAAAATTGTGCTAATGCTATTAGTCATTGATGCAAGTGAGGAAACAATGGCAGCAACAAGAGCTGCAAAAGTTAGTCCCAATAAACCGTTTGGAAGTAATGCCATCATCATTGGATATGCTTGGTCAGACTTTTCAAGCTCAGGATAAATAATTGCAGCACAAATCCCTGGAAGAACAACAACAAATGGCATCAAGAGCTTCAAATAAGCTGCAAACATAACTCCTTTTTGAGCTTCTGGCAAAGATTTAGCACCCAGCGCTCTTTGAGTAATATATTGATTAAATCCCCAGTATGCAAAATGTGCTATCCATAAGCCTCCAATCAAAACCCAGACACCAGGAAGATCTTTGTATGCAGGATGATCAAAAGATAAAATCATGTCAAATTTTTCAGGAAGAGATTGATATACTTGATTCAATCCAATGAAAACTCCTGCGCCATCTGAAATTTGATTTAAAGCTATATAAGAAACAGATAGACCACCAAAAATTAATAAAATTACTTGAATAATATCTGTCATAGCCACAGCTTTAAGTCCGCCCCACAATGAATATGCTAAAGATAGGGTCGCTAAGAGTACTAATCCATAGAATAGATCTAGTCCTGTTAATGAGTTAATTGCTAAAGACCCTAACCATAAAACACTGGTCAGATTTATAAATACATAGACGGCTAGCCAAAAGAAAGACAACACGAGGCTAACCCTGTTATCAAATCGATGCTCAAGAAATTGAGGCATAGTATAAATTTGCTTCTCTAAAAAAAGTGGTAAAAAATACTTTGCCATCACAATTAAAGCAATTGCCGCTGTAAGTTCATAAGTGGCTATTGCCATCCCAACCACAAATCCCTGTCCTGACATACCAATAATTTGTTCTGCAGAAATATTTGCAGCAATTAAAGAGGCTCCTATTGCCCACCAAGGAAGTGATCTGCCTGCTAAGAAATAATCCTCTGCAGTTTTCTCATGACCCTGTTTAGACTTAGAGACGTATTGAGCAATAGCTATGATTCCAACACAATAAATTCCAACAATAAACAAATCTAAATTATTAAAAAGCATTTGTTGAATATACTCCTGAGATGATTTAAGAAGATATTATCGTTGAAATAAAATTAATTGTAAGAAAATCTAAAAAGAAATTATAAATTAAATGACTCTCTTATTCCTGATACAACAAATTCTATTGCTAAAGCTCCCAACAATATCCCAAAGATCTTTTCAACAACAATGATAATAGTTGGCCCCACTCTCTTAGATAGATTTGCAGAAAGCCACATAGATAATGCAGCAATAATAATAATTATAAAAATGGGAATAAAATTTATTAAAATTTCAATGGAATTACTTTCATTTGACTCAGCAATAAGAAGGGCTGTAGTCATTGCTCCAGGTCCAGCTATCAGCGGAATGGCTAAGGGAAATATCGCTATAGACTGAATTGATACATCATCTAATGCAACTTCAGCAGTATTTTCTCTTCTTGATTGTCTTTGCTCTAATACCATTTGAAATGCAATAGCAATTAAAAATAAGCCGCCAATTATTTTGAAGGAGCTCATTGAAATCCCCATAATGTCTAATACTGATGTACCTAAAAGATAAAATATAGCAAGTACAAAAAATGCAACGATGGTTGCTTGTATATAAATTTTTTTTATATCGCTTTTATTAAATCCTTTTGTGAGACTTGCAAAAATGGGAATTAATGCAATGGGATCAACAGCAACAAATAGCAATATAGTATTTTCAAGTAGCTCTTTGAGCATAGCGTAATAGTCATTAAAGTTAGTGATAAAGGCAAAAAAAAACAGAGCTAAGCTCTGTCTTTTCAATTCGAGATTGGAAGGGGTCTAAAGTGAGAATCTCTTTAGCTCCTTAGAGGCCTTCTCTCTCCTCCTTGGTGGGCTACTAAGCTCTTTTTTATCGTCGACTCTTAGTAACGCTTTCGCCCTTCGTCTCTTCCTCCTCTTTCTCTCCTACTCCCGTCTGCAGTTGCTTGTAGGTCAGTCTGAGTTGGTCTATTAAATATACGCCTCTAGAAAATAGAGTCAACACCTATAATAAAAAAAATATAACTATTTAAAAAAATAACTGGATATGAGTTAGTTAGATAAAAAATTTCTATTTAAAAATTTCATCGGAATGCATAACATCTGCATACTTTAATTAAACATCAATCAGGTTTGATTTGATTATAAAAATTTCTTAAGAAATCGTTGGCCAATTTGAGTACCAAGCAAATAATCTGCTTTCATTGTTGAATGATTAGTCGTAGCTCGCTTAGTCTTTAATCGATACGGGGGACAAATTTGTGTAATATTGCAATCACTTGGAGGATTTTTAATAAACTCGAGTGCAGAATTATATGTTTTGGTATTATAGATTAAAGCTCGCGAAATATTTGGGTATGATCTTGTTGCAAGCGCAGCTATGTAATTTTCAAACTTAGTTTTTCTTATAAAAGTTTCTTCATAAGTTCTAATAAGGGTTATATCTCGAGCTCCCATCTCGTAGGCTTTTTTTACTGGTAGTGGATCAGTAATTCCTCCATCAAATTTTCTTTTATTATTAAGTATTATTGGATTTTTCATTAGAACAGGTAGAGATCCAGTAGCAAGCATTTCATTTATATAATTTTCTCTAGATAGCTCAATATATTCAGATTTTGCTGTTTCACCATCAGAAACTACAACATAAAAATTTTTTCCATCTAAATTTCTTTGCAAGCGATCAAAATCAATTGGAAAAACTTTATTAGCATCTTGGTAGAGTTTCTCAAAATTCATAATGCTTTTGTTAAAAAGAATATTTGAATACCTAACATACTTTTTTGATGCAGAAAATAACATTTTATCTAGGTTGTAATCTGATACTTTTAATAAATACCATAGCTGCACAACTGCTCCATTAGATACTCCGAAATGCATGTTGAATGGATTGAAAGAAGCTTTGATAAATGAATCAATGACACCAAAAGAAAAAACACCCCTGCTTCCTCCACCCTCAACAATTAATGCTGTTTTATTCCGATGCATGAACTTTTTTCAATAAGTAATAAATTATAAGCAAAAAAAAACAGAGCTAAGCTCTGTCTTTTCAATTCGAGATTGGAAGGGGTCTAAAGTGAGAATCTCTTTAGCTCCTTAGAGGCCTTCTCTCTCCTCCTTGGTGGGCTACTAAGCTCTTTTTTATCGTCGACTCTTAGTAACGCTTTCGCCCTTCGTCTCTTCCTCCTCTTTCTCTCCTACTCCCGTCTGCAGTTGTTTGTAGGTCAGTCCAAGTTGGTCTATTAAATATACGCCTATAGTTAATAGAGTCAATACTTTTTGTAAAAAAAATATAATTAATTTTGTATTAAATTTTCATCCCATTGATTTTTATAAAAATCAGCCAAAACTTTGAAAGCTTCTTTCTTATTTCCGTTTTCATCAATTAAACCTTTTCTGTTATAAAAATCCTGAATACCTGGCAACGGTCTCAACATAGCTCTAAAATCTTTGAGAACCCAGGGGCTAATTCCTTGAACCTGAGGATTTCTAGAAAGCATTTCTAATTGGCCTGAATATACCTTAGCTTGATATCCCTCCGACCATATTTTGTCAGTATGATTTCCATACTTAGCGCCAGCACCGAATTCTGAAATATGAATTGGTTTATTGAATGAAGAACTAATTTTTATCTCTGGCATGACTTCAAACATTAATCTTCTAAGAGTTCCCTCTGGAATCATCATTTGCTCAGTAAAAAATGTAACGTAGTACCAACCAAAGTACTCATTGTAAGAAATCAAATCAACATTTTTACCAAGGGGGTCATCAATTGAGATAGAAAAACTTAACTTTGAGTCGATCGGTATATTTGCCTTATCTAAGATTGATTTAAATATCATTTTTTCTCTTGAATTAACCCATTGAGATTTAACGCCATGTAATGCCAAAACAATTACCAAAGATCTAAATTGCTCTTCATTACCTGAAAGAAGAGCAGCCGTGGTTAATCGAGATGAATCATGATGGTTAATTTCAGATAATAAGGTATTTAAAAATGTCATTCTCGGTATTGAAAAAGGAGTTTCATTAGCTACTGACCAAACTACAACAGATGCCCGATTGTGATCTCTTTTAACTAATCTATTAATCTGATCTTTTGCTATATTCAACGTAACGGGATTTTTCCAATCAATATTCCAATACACAGGAATCTCTTCCCAAACCATTAACCCGATTTGATCCGCAACCTTTGCTAAATGTCGGGTATATGGATAATGCGCAGCTCTGATAAAATTAATATTTAAATCCGCAGCTGTGGAGAGCAATTTTTTAAAATGTTCTTTTGAGAAAGCTGGTCCTGGCATACCGATAGGCTCAGAGTGCATAGCAATTCCCTTAAACTTTATCTCATTATCATTTAAAAAAATCTTTTGGCCCTTTGTTTTAATGGAACGAAAACCTATTTCATCGGATATTGACTCATTTTGTGATGAAATAATCACTTTATAGAGCTTAGGATTTGAGGGCGACCAAAGCTCTGGAGTAATGATGATATTTTCTTGAATTAATCCTGAAGAATCTGTTCCAAACTCTTCTTTGTAATTAAGTTCAGGAATCTCCAAAATTACTTTTTGTTGAGATGATTTAGTTGCCATTTGTAATTTAAAGATAGCTTGAGAAAAATCATCTGGGTTCAGTTGTAAATATGCGTTTCTGATATATTCATTTGGAGTCTGAACAAGATATACGTCACCAACAATACCTCCCCAAGGCCACCAATCTGTCTTGTGAGTGGGAACAGTGGACTCATTGAGAGTATTATCTGTTTGGACTAACAAAATGTTCTCGCCATCATTTAGAAACTGGGAAATATCAAAGTTAAAAGGAACATAACCACCCTCAAATTCACCTACAATAGACCCATTCACAAATACCTTTGTTGTAAAGTTACTGCCTTCAATATACAGATGGGTTAAAACATTTTGTTTTGATGAATGATTAAATTTTTTAAACAGCCAAACTGGTCCTCTGTAAAATAATAATTTTTCATCTTGAGCATTCCAAGCGCCTGGTATTTGAATTTTTTCTGCATCCTCAAAATTGTATTCAATTAGCTCCATTCCAGTTTTTTGAGTTTTATTTTTTGGAAATCCACCAAAAAAAGAGGATTCTGGTAAACCATTATTCATTGGATCAATTATGTAAGTCCACTCACCATTTAGGGAGGTAATGTTTCTTGAATCTATCCACCCGAGCAAGTTATCCGCTGTTGGATAGGTTGGGGCCTCGCGGCTAAAAAAACTTTCAGCATCTGATAATTCTTCTGAAGATATATTTAAATTCAAAAAAACTATAAAAAATAAAAGAGTTTTGGCGATATTTTTATTTGTAGGGATTTTCATGACTCTTCACAATCCTTCGACTAAAACAACATGACGATTGGAAGAATTTACCGAGTACTTCAAAGCCTCTTGATACTCCTTTGATTCATAACATACCTTGGCTTCATGCATCGAATTAAACTCAACTAAAACAGTCCTTTCATATGGACCTCCTTCTAGTTCAATTTGATCACCGCCACGAACTAGGAAGGTACCACCATATTGATTGATAGCAGGTCCCGCAAGCTTGATATATTCATCATACTCAGCTGGATTATGTACGTGACATCTTGTGATCCAGTATGCTTTCATTGAGCTTTAAATTTTAGCCTCATTTCATGCAATATTGGTTCAGTATAGCCGCTGGGCTGACTTCTTCCATCTATAGCAAGATTGCATGCCGCTTTAAAGGCAATGCCATCATATGATGGGCCCATTGGAAGATATGATGGATCTCCAGAATTCTGCTGATCAACAACAAGAGCCATTCTTTTCATAGTATCGAGAACTTGGTCTTTTGAACAAATAGAATGATGCAACCAATTTGCAATATGTTGACTGGAGATTCTACATGTAGCTCTATCCTCCATGAGCCCAACGTTATTAATATCAGGAACCTTAGAGCAACCCACTCCTTGATCAACCCATCTAACAACATAACCAAGAATACCCTGAGCATTATTATCTAATTCTTTTTGAATATCTTCGGCTGATAGCCCTTCTGGATTTTCCATTAATGGAATGGTAAGAATATCATCGAGACTGGCCTTAGGTCGCTGAAGGATATTTTGCTGTCTGTTAGAAACCAAGATTTGATGATAATGCATTGCATGGAGAGTAGCACCAGTCGGTGACGGTACCCAAGCGCAGTTTGCTCCAGATTCTGGATGCATGGATTTGGTTTCATACATGTTTAACATTTCGTCTGGCATTGGCCACATACCTTTACCAATTTGTGCGTTGCCTTTAAATCCAGTTTCAAGACCAGAATCTACATTCCAGTCTTCATAAGCAAGAATCCAAGGCTGCTGTTTCATGTCTGCCTTGGGAATCATGGGACCAGCCTCCATACTGGTATGAATTTCATCTCCAGTTCTATCTAAAAATCCAGTGTTAATAAAAATTACTCTTTCCTTGGCAACACGAATACATTCTTTAAGATTTACCGTAGTTCTTCTTTCTTCGTCCATAATGCCTACTTTGGCAGTCAACTGATCAAGATTAAGGGCTTTTTCAACTGCTGAAAATAAATCACAAGTAAATTGAACCTCATCAGGTCCATGCATTTTTGGTTTCACAATATAGATACTGCCGGTTCTGGAATTTTTTAACTCTCCGTTACCATTGATGTCATGCATTGCAATACAAATTGTGAACATTGCATCCATTATCCCCTCAGGCACCTCATTACCATCCTTATCAAGAATTGCTGGATTAGTCATGAGATGTCCAACATTTCTTACAAGCATGAGGCTTCTACCTGGCAATTTGAAGCCGGAACCATCTGGTGCAATATAATCTCTATCAGGATTAAGAGAACGAGTCATTTCACTTCCTCCTTTTATAAATGTTTCCTGAAGTGTTCCTTTCATTAAACCAAGCCAATTTCTATAAATAGTTACTTTGTCTTCTCCATCAACCGCCGCAACCGAATCCTCGCAGTCTTGAATCGTTGTAACTGCAGATTCTAGTAAAACATCTTTGATTCCAGCGGGATCAGTAGCGCCCACAGAATGTTCAGGATCAATTTGAATTTCAGCATGAAGGTTGTTGTTTTTGAGCAAGATGCTAGAAGGAAGATTTGGTGACCCTTGAAAACCCTGAAATTGATTGCTGTTATGAAGAGTTGAAGTTTGTCCATTCTCTAACCCAAACTCTAATTGACCATCCTTTATTGAAAAAGAAATTACGTCAAAAAAACTGGCATCATTTAATGAAAAATTTTTATCCAAAAAATTCTTTGCAAATTCTATAACTTTGTCTCCACGAATTGGATTATAAGCGCCTGCTCTTGACGCTCCATCATCCTCTGAGATCATATCGGTGCCATATAAAGCATCGTAAAGACTGCCCCATCTGGCATTAGCAGCATTTAAGGCAAATCTTGCATTCATAACTGGAACTACTAATTGAGGTCCTGCAATAAATGCGATCTCTGGGTCAACATTTTCAGTGGTGATAGTAAAAGCTTCTTTCTCCTCTGACAAGTAACCTATTTCTTTTAAAAAATTTTTGTATTTAGATAAGTTTTTTTCACCTCCAGGATTATCTAAGTGCCAAGAATCAATTTGCTTTTGCATTATCTCTCTGATTTCCAGCAATGCTTTATTTTTAGGGCTAAATTTATTAATAATGTTCTCTAAGCTACTCCAAAAGTGATCCTCAGTTATATTTAAACCAGGCAACACTTCTGCTCTAAGAAATGTTTCCAAATCTCCTGAGACTGACAATGATCCAATTTGCGTATATTTACCTAACATTTTTTTCGCCCATTAATTTAAAGATAAAGATACAGTCTAACAAATTACAAATGAAGCTTTAAATGAAATGTCATACATTTTATGCTGAGGATTCTCAAAGTATGACGTTTAAAGTGTCATACAAAAAAGGAGGATAATTACCCTCCTTTTTTTTCAAACACGAAGAGTTTATCTAATTAGGGTCCCTGAGTACATTCTTGAATTTTCACAAGCATATGTTTCTTTAACTGCTTTATTTTCATTTGTATCATTTATATCTGACCAGTAGTGATCTATGGCTTTTCCCCAGTCTTCCCAGCTAGGTGAGCCATATGATAATACAAAATCATATTCAGAAAGTTGAGCTGGTGCTCCATTACCAGGTCTAATTAAACGAGCACTATTTTTAATACCTGCTTTATGAGAAATTTTCATTTGATTGGTGAGATTTATAAAAGCATCTGCAAGTGTTTTGCCTTCTTTTAAATTGCAATAACGATATGAAACTGGATAGGCATCAGATAAGTCTTCAGGTTTAAAGTTAGACTCTAAAACCCACTGAACTGCATTAAATGCTTGAACGCATGTAACTGGAATTGAATCTCTTACTTCTTTAAAGTTGTCTCCGAACCAGTTATCCAGAGCTTTACCAAGATTCGTTGATGAGTCAGCATGTCCAACCCAGAACATATCAAAATCAGTCAATGGAGTCCGATATCTAGGTACCATTACTGCTGCATCGTAACCAGATTCATCTGTAGCATCCATAATTTTGTTCCAAGACTTCGACCATTTCATAAAATCATCCATACTTTTTCCATCATTTAGATCACACATCAAGTACTCAGCCCTGATAGGATTGGGCACTTCCTGAGAAAGAATAAATGAGCTTAAAAATATTAAGGTAATCAAAAATAAATTTTTCATAATTGTTTTCTCCAAAAAAAAGTTATAGACAATAGTATGCTAGATATGTAAAAAATATCATATGTGTTTTTGAAATTAACTAATTGACAGTGTTTAAAAATACAAAATTAATAAAAATAACTAGTTGTTTTTATTATGTTAAAGTAAATCAAAAAATATATATTCAACAGAGGAAGTCTCATGAAAAAATTAATACCAATTATTAGCATGTTCTTACTAGCTCAATTTTCTTTTGCTGGTCACCATGAATCAGGCCACATGAATAAAAAAGGTCTCATTGGATATGAGATGACTGAAGATGGAAAAAAATTAGATATTGTTGCTGGAAATCCTTCCCTTATAAAAATTTGGGTTGATTATGTTGAAGCTCATAATCAGCGTGACCTTGAAGCAATTGATAGAGCAAACGCCGATGACATGATCGGTAGAGCACCAAACGGTGTTGTTGTAAGAGGCTCTAAAGAGCATGCTGCCTTTCTTAAAAATTGGTTTGAAACATCTAATCCCTCATGGGAATTTGTTTACGCTATGGCAAATGACGTTCCTCAAGAGGATGAATCTGTTCATCACTGGGTAACATCCTCCTACAAGGTAACAGATAATATTGACGGCGAAGAAATAGTTGCGAGAGAATTTTTTGATGTTCGAATTGAAAATAAGAAAATTAAAGAAATTTTGGTTGCCTCCAGACTTGTTTTGCCTGAGTAAGATTAACTCCTAAAATTCCTTTTTTTTCTGCTGCCGTGCTTGATATAAACTGCGGCAGCCTCTTTTTTAAATTCTTCGCTTTTTCTGATACTCCAAACCCTCTCGCGCGCATCCCTTGCAGATGATTTTAAATCAATAATCTGAGGTATATACATATCACTTAGTTCTGAGGAATGAATAAGCTTTGGATCAGCTTCTCTTAATTGCGGTAATATTTTTTTTATCCAAATTGCATTAGGATCTTGATCTGCACTTTGTTTAGAAACTGAATAGATTCTTGGTAAATTAATTCCAGTAACACCACTTTGCATTTGAACTTGGCTTATATGAATGCCGGGTTCATAGTCGGTAAAAAGCTGAGCTAACAAGGGCGAAGTTTTTTGCCATGGTTGCCACAAATTATATGAGGCAAATGACATGATCATTGCTCTCATTCTAAAGTTTATCCATCCATATCTATGAAGATACTTCATGCATGCATCCAAGAAAGGAAAACCTGTCTCACCATTGATCCACTTATCAATCACCTCATCATCATGCGTTTGTCTGAGCTGATCACACATCCTATGCATTGAGTAATATTCCAGTTCAGGCTCGGTATGCAATTTTTGAATAAAATGACAGTGCCAATAAAGTCTTTTCTTAAATGAGTAAAGATCACTTTTATTTTCTGACTTAGGATAATATTTATTTAATATCTGATAAACCTCTCTTATTGATATAGAACCGAAAGTAAAATGTGGTGACAACCTTGAGCAGCTTTGCTCTGATTGAATCGGACTAGACATCTTCACTCTATAATCTTTGCACCTTTCAGACAAAAAACTCTCAAGCAAGGTATGAGCCTGTGATGATCCACCTTTTTGTATGTTGTCTAAATTGACTAATGAATTTTTAACTTTGTTAGAGAAGCTGGAGAAATTTAATAGCTTTGTATCAAGTTTTAATTTTGATTTTTTTGGATTCTCTAATATTTGTGAATCCATAATTTTGTTCCAATTTCGTGACCATGAATCTCTATCAAAATTATTTAACTGCAGACCAAAATCATTGTATACATTAATTTTTCCAAGAAATGAATCTGTAAATTTTGAGAATCCATCTCTAAAATACTTTATATCAGTGCAGTGATTTATGTGGATAAAAAAATCATTGAAATTTTTTTTAATCCAAATTTTTAAATCATCAAATGTTCCCTCAAAAATATTTACCTTGGAATCATATTTTTTTAATTCATTATTAAGCTCGGCTAAACAATCATTAGAGAATTTTAATTGCCTTAGCGATTTGCCATTTTCCCTCCAATAAGTTTCATCATAAAGATATATCACTAAGTAATTAGATCTTAATGAACCAAAGTGCATTGCAGGGTTGTCATGCAATCTTAAGTTTCTATTTAGGATTATCAGGTCTGTCATTGGGTACTTAGATGGTCATTAAAATCTAATTTTCAACTAGAGAAAATTGAGATTGTAAATAAATTGGACTTGCAAACGATATCTTGGCAAGCAAACTTATTTCCATTAAATAAATCTTAAAAAATCACAATCGAAGACTGCATATAATTAATCTTGCTTCCTTGTTTATTTATTGTCTTAAACTAAACTTATCGAATGATCAAAAGTGGAATTCAACTAGCTGAAAAAGGATACCTTCCTGATTTTATTCTTAAAATAGCAATTAAAAGAATCTTGATGAGTCGTCTAAACGAAATTTCAAATGAAGTAAATATTAAAACAAACTCAAAATTAGATTTTTTTGAAAAACTCAAAAATAGTCCTATAGCAATCTCTGCAAATGATGCTAATGAGCAACATTATGAAGTGCCAGCATCTTTTTTTGAATATGTAATGAGCAAGCGCCTGAAATATTCATGTTGCTGGTATGAGGATGACAGTGATGATTTAATGCAGGCTGAGATCAATATGATTGAAAAAACTATCTCTAGAGCAGAAATTACATCCAATCAACAGGTCCTCGACCTAGGATGTGGCTGGGGTAGTTTTTCAATTCATGCAGCGCAAAAATTTCCAGATAGTATCTTTACATGTGTATCAAATTCGGCAGATCAAATTGAATTCATAAAGCAAGAAGCAATGAAAAGAAATCTTAAAAATGTTATGCCACAAAAACAGGATGTTAATGATCTGAAGCTCGAACATAAATTTGATCGAATTGTGTCAGTTGAAATGTTTGAACATGTCAGAAATTACAAAATGTTATTGAGCAATCTTAAAAACTTCATGAAGCCTGAGGGGAAATTATTTATTCACATTTTCAATCATAAAGATCATTCTTATCCATACGAAGTTAGAGGAGATTCTGACTGGATGTCTAAATATTTTTTTACAGGCGGGATAATGCCTTCAGCAGATATTTTTGAATATTTTAATGATGATTTTTCTGTGGCTAAGTATTGGAAGGTTAATGGCGATCACTATGCAAGGACATGCAGACATTGGCTGGAAAATCATTACAAAAATAGAACAAATATTATTGATTTGTTTAATGATCATTACGATGATGCAAATAAATGGTATCAAAGATGGAGATTATTCTTTTTGGCATGCGAAATGTTATTTGCACATAATCAAGGGAATGAATGGTATGTTTCACACTATTTATTAGAGCAAAATAAATAAAGATTTATTTATCAGTGAATGAAAGTTGGAGCGGGAAACCAGGTTCGAACTGGCGACCTCAACCTTGGCAAGGTTGCGCTCTACCAACTGAGCTATTCCCGCTTTAGAGTTGATTAATATACCTGCAAGGTTAAAAGCATTCAAGCTAAAAAGATTCTAATAAGTTCTGAATTTTTTACTAATATTTAAAATTTTATTGTATGGTATTCCAATGAAAATTCTTTATTTCTCTGTATTTTTGATACTTTCGGGGTGTGGAGTTCAAGAAGATGAAAAAGCATCATATCTTACCGAAAAAATTACTTATTCTTCAAAAAATATTTTAGGTTTTGAAAATATTTTTAACGATGATCTAAATCCTCAAAAAGATGTTGAAATTTTTGGAATTATGCATTTTCCAGATAATTATGACTCCTCAAAAAAATATCCAATGGTTGTTGCCTCTCATGGCTCATATAACTGGCGTGATCATCATTTAAAATATTTAGAGCAAATCAGAAAAGCAGATTTTATTGTCTTTGCAATGCATCCTTTTGATTCAAGAAATGTTAAAAGCACGGTTGGTAACCAGATTAATCTAACCAGTGAAACCGTTATATATGATATGGCGATGAGCTTAAATTTGGTATGGGATGATCCAAGAGTAGATAATACAAAAATTTATGCAGCTGGATGGAGTTTAGGTGGCACAGCAACCCTCTTCAATGCTTGGCTTCCCCTTCAAGATGCATTAAATAAACCTGAGGCATCCTTTGCAGGTTATTTAATGTGGTATCCAGGATGTCTGGCTTTACCAGATCTTGATTTATGGGATAAAGATTTAATGCAAATTTATATTGGTGAAGAAGATAACTGGACCCCACCTCAGCCATGCATAGACTTAGTCTCAAAGATAAACTCTGAAGGAGGAAATGCATTGATTGAGTTGTACCCAAATTCCTTTCACTCATTTGATGGCCCAATGCCATTGAGGCTCATACCAGATGCATACAGCTGGGCTAATTGTAAATTGAAACTCAATGCCGAAACAAAGAAAGTATATGATCCAAATAATAAACTGCTTGATTTCTCTGATCCAAAGTTGAGAAGACAGGCTTATGAAAGCTGTGCAACAAAAGGAGAAGTGATGGCTGGAGCAAATCCAGAATATAAGAATGCTGCCTATGAGCATCTTGCCAAGTTGTTACCTAAATTAGATTAAATTACAAAAGCTATGCAGTTAAAACTAAGTGAGTTTATTGAAGTTCTGAGTTTTGAAACCTCATGGCTAGAAGCTCATCCGTTATGGGTGCTTATAAGTTTATTAATCTATGTATCACTTGCAGGCTTATTTTTTAATGCAATAAGAATGAGTATTAAATTTGAGAAAATTCATGAGGCGGAACGCAGGAAAACCTATGGCCGGTTTTCAAAAGATGTGCTTATTATTGGATTGATTACTGCGATAATTATTTTTAGCTTTGGAATGTATCAAAGATTCTGAAGTAGCAGTCAGCTGAAATTTACAATTGTAAATTTATTCCAATTTAAAGACGATTTCTATAAGATACACACAGCAAATTTTTATTTGAGGGAGATATGAAAAAATATTACATTACCGCCTTGGTTTTAACATTGCTTGTCTATCCTGCAGTTGTAAGTGCCCAAGTTGAAGTTGAAGAAATAATAGTAACGGCAACAAAAACAGAAAAAACACTTCAGGAAGTTCCCGTTGCTGTATCTGTAGTAACTGCCGATACGATTGAAAAAGCTGGAATTACTGATATGTTTGATCTTAAAGCAGTAGTTCCCTCTTTAGAGACTAGGCAATATCAATCATCTACTAATGCAACTTTTTTTATAAGAGGATTTGGAAATGGTTCAAATAATCCAGGAGTTGAACCTTCGGTAGCATTATTCATTGATGGTGTATATCGCTCAAGCATGCAATCACAGATTTCTGATTTACCAGTACTTGAAAGAATTGAAGTTCTTCGAGGACCACAAAGTACTTTATTTGGAAAAAATGCTTCTGCTGGTGTGATTAACATTGTTACTAAAAAACCATCGTTTGAGAGATCTGGGTATGTGTCGTCTACTTTAGGAAATTTTAATACTAAAAAAGTAAAAAGTTACATCACTGGTCCTTTGAACGAAACTACTGCATATAGTTTAAGTGCAAATGTGCATCAATCAGATGGTCATACAGATAATGTTACAACTGGCAACGATATGAATAATAGAGATAGATTTGGATTTAGAGGTGAGTTGTTATTTCAACCCTCTGATGATCTATCAGTAAGAGTGACAGCAGATTATGACGAATATGATGAATTTTGTTGTGCGGTGGGAAGCACTGCTTATGGAGTTGGTAATCAGATCCAATCGCTTATGGGTGGAAGAATTATTCCTAATAATGTCTTCACGCAGAAAGTTTTTTTTGACTTTGATCCAGTAACTGAGGGTGACAACTCTGGTTTATCCATGCACATCACAAAAAACTTTGATGGCATGACTTTAGAAAGTATCTCTGCCTTCAGGAATACCTATAGCTACAGTGTTCAAGATGTTGATTTTGATGGTGGAACTCTGGTAAATCCAAGCCCTATCAGTAATGATAGGGATGCTGTTTCTCAAGAATTTAGACTGTATTCAAATGATAATGAAAAGCTAAATTGGTTGATTGGAGGTTACTATTATCAAGAAGACATGGCTTTTAACGAATCCATATACTACGGACCTTTGTGGAGAAATTATATTGAAGCATTTCTTGCTCCTGGTACCTTTGCTGGATTAGAAGCGCTTCTTGGGCTTCCAAGTGGCTCAATATATGGTGTAGGACAGGGTAATACAGAAACTGCTTCGCAAGATAATGAGACCATATCCTTATTTATGCAGCTAGATTACAACGTTACCGAGCGTTTGAATGCATTGGTAGGTGTTAGTTATATCGAAGATGAAAAAACAGTTTCCTATAACCAAATAAATACAGGTGTTCTGTCTGCTTTAGACTTTGTAGCAATTGGAACAGGTGCATTAATCGGCGCTGGTTTCCCTCCTGCTCAAGCATCAGTATTAGCTAATAATCCAGACTTTAACCCGTTTCTAGCATTCAAAGCTCTTCAGGTGTTACCTAAATTCATAGACTTTCCAAATGCGGTTCAGGACGGCAAAACTAGTGATGATAATGTTGATTACACGTTTAAATTGTCCTATGCAATTAATGATGCAGCAACAATCTATGGAGGAGTTTCAACTGGTTTTAAATCTTCAGCATGGATTATTTCTAGAGATTCAAGACCAGATGCAGCCGAGACCGCAGCTTTAGCTGCTGCAGGAACTCCAGTGCATCCTAACACAACCGTTGGAAGAAGATATGCTGGCCCTGAAGAAGCAGAAGTAATGGAGCTTGGTGCAAAAATCTATTTGCCCTCTGGTTACCTTAATATTGCTGTTTTTGATCAAGAAATCAAAGGCTTCCAGTCAAATACATTCATCGGCACAGGTTTTGTGCTTGCAAATGCTGGAACACAATCTGTAGATGGTTATGAGTTTGATTTGCTGTTTTCACCAACTGAAAATATTGATATAGCTATAGGTGGAACCTTCATCGATCCTATCTATGATTCATTTACAGGTTCAGCATTTGGAGATTTATCTGGTACTAAGCCGTCAAATATTCCTGATGATACTCTATCTTCCAGTGTTACTTGGAATTGGGATAGAAATGGTTGGGATGGTTACGTCAGACTTTCTCACCTTTATTCAAGCGAAGCTGTGTTAACAGAAAATCCTGCTGCTCAGGCATTACTAGAATCTAAAGGTAATGGGTTTAGAGAGCAAGACACGCTTAATTTTTCAGCAGGAATGCAAAAAGATAATTTATCAATTAGTGTATGGGGTAAAAATATTAATGATGATGAATTCATTACAACAGTTTTCCCTGCTGTAGTTGATCTCTCAAACACTACATTTTTTGGGTACCCAAATAATTATGCAACCTATGGGTTAACAGTTAATTACTCTTTTTAAAATTTAATTATAAAACTTCTAAAGGAGCTGAAAGGCTCCTTTTTTTTTGAGCAAATTATTTATTCAAGCTTTCTAAAGCTTCAGACATTTTTTTTTGTAGAGCGCCGATTGCTTGCAATGGTCTTATCATAACTTTGAAATCAATAATTTTACCCTCTTCATTCCAACGGATAATATCGACTCCATTAACAGATATGTCATCAATATAAGTTTCAAATTCTAATACGGTATCTAGACCGTCAACTAACTCTCTAACATATTTAAACCTATCCATATCAAAAGTTTGACCAGCTCCCATCAAATAGAGTTTAGACATCTCTTTGCCTTCGATTGGCTTAAAAACTATGGGAGAGGTAAAAACACAAGAGTCATCAAGAATTTCGTCTAAAAAATTAGAGTTCATGGATTTTAAGCCTTGATGCCATTGCTCTAGATAGGATTGTGTTTGATTCATAAATGTATTAGAAACTTTTGCCATGCAGAGTGCAAGCAGTGTTTAAAAATAAAAAGTATCCTTTAACTTAATTGTTATAAATTTGAAAAAGCAGCTTAAAAACTATCTTTTTTTTTAGCTTTCGAAGACGGTCATATTCATTTTGAAGTTTTTTCTCAGCAATATTACGTCTTTGATGCCGTCTATTCCTAGCTGCTTCAGATTTTTGAATTCTGATAGCTTTATTCATTCTGATTTAATATTCTCATAAAGAAAAAATAAAATCAAAAACTTTTACTAATTTTTAGATAGCTTTTTAAGTCTAGACTTTAGCACCTGCAAATTTAAATTATATGCAGATCCAGAAGAGGATTTTTTTCTAGAAATATTTTTTGATTGAACATTTTTGTCTCGATTAGATTTAACTTTTGAATAAGCATCTCGAAAAGGTATGCCAGATTGAACCATTTCATAGGCTTGATCAGTCATCAACATGTCTTGATCAATAAACTCATTTGATCGATGAGTATTTATCTTTATAGACCTTACTAAGTTAGGCAATAGATTCATTGTTTTAAGTACACAATGAATAGAATGAATAAGAGATCTTTTGGTGAGCTGTAGATCTCGATGATATCCACTAGGTAAAGATATTAAATTTTCTAATTCAGAATAATGGCCTGCTAAGATTGAAAAGTTCGCCCTCATCATCTCAATAACGTCCGGATTAGATTTGTTAGGCATTATAGATGAACCTGTTGAATAAATAGGTGGAAGACTCAGTAAATTAAATTCTTGAGATAAAAAGAGACTCATATCCCATGAAAACTTTCGGATATCCAGCATCGGCTGTTTTAATGCGCCAATTAACTCTAATTCGAACTTCCCTCTACTATTTTGGACATAAAGACTGTTTAACTGTTTTCTTTTAAAATTTAACTCTTTCGTGGATATATCTCGCTTGATAGGAAGATTGACTCCATAGCCAGCAGCTGTGCCTAGAGGATTAACATTTATCCATGACTTAGTATTTGATAGCAATTCTGCGTTATCTAAAAATGATTCAGCAAATGCACCAAACCATAGGCCCCATGATGATGGCATGGCTCGCTGAAGATGAGTGTAACCAGGCATCGGATTACTGAAGTGCTTTTCGGACTTGTCAAGAAAAGCTTTAGCAACCTTTAAATTTTTTGACTGAATTTCATTTAATTTCTCTCTTGCATAAAGACGCATAGCTACCATGATTTGATCATTTCTGCTTCTTCCAGTATGAATTTTCTTACCAATTGAACCTAATTCTTTTGTTAAGAAATCCTCTATTGCAGAATGACAGTCTTCATATTTAGCAGTCAATTTAAATTTATGAGTTTTAAATAATTTTCCAAGCTTCTTTAAGGAAGAAATTACTTTCCTTGCCTCAGTTTTAGTGAAAATATTGATTTTTTCTAATTCATGCGTGTGAGCGATCGATGCTTCAATATCATATAAAAATAATTCTTGATCTAAAGTTATATCCTCGCTTGATAAGAAATGATCAATTGCAGAGTTTTTATCTTTTGAGTTTTGATTCCAAAGTTTCATGATTAAATAATTCCTGCGTTATCGTCCCACCCAAATGCAGAATTTAAATTTTGAACAGCCTGTGTTGCTGCTCCTTTAAGCAGGTTATCAAGAGCACAGCAAAATGTCAGCCTATTTGTTGCTTTATCCATCTCGAAACCTCCAATTATTACATTCGAAGTATTTTGAACTTCTTGTAAATTTGGAGGTGATTCTTGAATAAAAATTAGACTCATTTCTCGATAGAAGTCAGTAAATAAATTCATTATTTCTTTGGGATCAGACTGTTTTGAAACAAAAAAATTGCCAGTTATCATAATGCCCCTAAAAAAATTACCAACATGAGGAGTAAATAAAATATCTGGATAACTATGTGTTTGGACTTCTTTTTCATGAAGATGCTTAACAAGCGTATAAGGGAGAATATTATCTTTAAGCAATTCTGTATTATTTCTTTGATTTGGAGATGCGCCAGCACCACTATATCCAGAAATTCCGAAGAGATTTACTGGACCATCTAAAATATTAAGGATGGGCGCAATCATAAATTGCATAGCAGATGCATAACATCCTGGATTGCTAATTTTTTTTGAACTAACAGGATCAGAAAGCTCTGGAATTCTATATTCCCAATTCTTATCAAAGCGATGATCGGAGCTCAAATCAACAATAATTGCCTCTTTATTATGATTTGTAATTAAATCAACATACTGCTGAGATTTCTTATTAGGTAAAGCTAAGATGAATGCTTCCTCGTCACCTAGATCGATCTTATCTAGCGCAAGATCCTGATAAATGATTTCGACTGATGCATCCATGCTCACTGGTTGTCCCGCTCTAGAGGAAGAATAAACTGAACCAATATGCAAATCATTGTTATTATTCAGTAAAGAAATGATTTCTTGGCCAACATAGCCTCTTCCACCTAACAAACCAATTTTCTTGCAGCTCATTTAAATCACACTTTTGGGTTTTTTTACAGCATACTCAATACAATCTTTAAGCGCGCTGTAATCTGATATCCCAATCCAAAAAATATGCCACTCATCTTGTTTTTGACAACCCTCACAAATAGACATGTAAAAATTATTTATAGGATTATTTGCTCGAGAACGCCAAAATACTTGTGGATATACTTTCCTCATCTCATGCCAAATCCCAGCCCCTAAGCCTTCTCCTTTAGCTTCAGGAATAACACCAAATTTATCCATATAAGGAATCTTAAAATCATTAGAGATTGCAATTGATGCCCTCTTACATGTAGTCATAAAAATATCTAGATCATTTGGGTTTTCAAAAAAATCATCTATTAACTTACCACCAAAAGATTTCTCAATAATATTTGTAAATTGCTCCTGAATATCTTTTTCAGGAAGTTGGTGTTGAAGAACGCTGTAGCCATGCTTAATTAAAGTGCCTGATCCAGAATCAGTAAATAGCTCTTTTGGCAGATTGATTGGCTCAGTGATTGAAACAGATGCTGTTTTTGGAAGAAAATCTAAAAGAGATTTAATCTGTTCAAGCTTTAACTTCATACCAGAATGAAGCCATTCTTGCTGCATTAATTCATCATACTCTAGAGCTAAATTAATATTAGGTATTAACTGGCCCCTTTGATTAAAAATGCCTCCAGTATCAGATAAGAAGATGGCCTTATATGGATTAATAGCTTTAACAAGTTCAACAGTCGCAATATCTGCATTAATATTTAATATCTCGTTATCCTGAAAACCAATGGGCGCAATTACTGGTATTGAGTCAGATTCTAATATTTCATTAATGAGTTGATGATTCACTGATTGAATTGAGCCAACATAGCCTAAATCATCATTATCCATAACACATTCAAATACATCTGAAGTAACGCTTTTCGCATTTGCTCCTTGAGCCTCTAAGGAATCAACTATTTTTTTATTAGTTTTGCTAAACACTGAGTATGCGACATCTCTTACCTCAATAGATGTGACCCTTTGTCCGTCTATGAATGAAAAATCAATTTTTTGGTCCTCAAGAGCTTTGGAAAGCATTGGGCCAGCACCATGTAAAATTACAGGCTTTAGGCCAACCTGATTTAAAAAAACTAATGAAGATATTAGGTTTTCAAGATCGTTTTCAATCACAGAACCCCCAACTTTAATTACTGCAAAACGCTGTTCTGGAGAGGAAAATTTTTCAATGTACTTATTTATTTCTTTCTCAGATCCTATTGCGCCAAGGAGTTTTAAAATAGTATCTTTTATAAACTTATTAGAAGGATTATTCATTGGATTATTTTCTTAAAGTTTATTAAGGCTTGATCAAGTTGATCTATATCAATTGACTCATTAGGCTGATGTGCATCAGCGATATCTCCAGGACCAAACACAATTGCTTTATATCCAGCTTCACTAAACAAAGATGCTTCGGTCCAGAAATTAACTGGTGATGACAAATTTAAACCTAATTCATCAACAAAGAGCTCTAGACTCTTTATATCTCCGGATGAGGGTAATGCAGGAGCAATAAATCCCTTGGTGAATTTAGAGTCATTGTTTGATGTCGCGTTAATTTCATGCAATAAGTCATCATGAGATTGACCAGGCAAGGGTCTCATACCAAACTTTACTTGAGCGTGATCAGCAATAATATTTGGTTTAATGCCCCCTTCGATAATTCCTAAATTAAAAGCAATGCCACTTAATCCTTCAAATGAAGAATGATCATGAGATTGAGCAACTTTTAAAGCATTCACCGACCAATGAGTTAGTTTATGAATAGCATTATCTGTCATGGCTCTTTGATCTGAGCTGTGACCTGCTTGTCCAAAAAATTCTTGCGTTCCGGTCACGATTCCCCTGTGACAGATTACTGCCATATTTTGTGTAGGTTCAGCTACTATTACGCCCTCAAAAACAGGCCTTGATTTAATATATTCTCTTACACAGGTGCTCTGACCTGCCTCTTCATCAGTAGAAAATAAAATGGCATAGTCTGATAAACCTTTTTCTATGAGGGTTAATATGCAAGCTGCAGCGCCTTTAATATCACAAACACCAAGCCCGTATGCTTTATTATTTTTTATTACCAACTCATGTGGATTTGATTCCCATCCATCTCCAGCTGGAACTGTATCTAAATGAACGTTAACGAGATATTTCGGAGAGCCTTTAGTAAAAAAAATATTGAAAGATCCCTCTCCATGATCTTGAATTTGAGGATCAATAAAATCTAATGAATTTAGATACTCTATTAAGCCAGATTCCTTAGTCTTGCGGGGAGGATTAGAAGTATCAAATCCAACCAAAGCTTTAAGATGATTCAGACAAAGATCTAGGTCAGGATTCATTTTTTCTTATGTATCGATGCCCAAGTAGATGTACTTTGACCTATTAATTTAATAAATCCTTTGGATTCAGATTCGGACCAAGTTGCAGACTGAGCATATTCTCCCTCAGGACTTTTTAAGATGTTTTTTGATGAGACAGCAACTGCATCTACACTTCCTGGGGAAAGTTTTAAGGTTACTTCTCCTGAAACCATTTTCTGAGAGTCAAGTAAAAATGCTTCAAGATTTTCACGTAAAGGCTCAAAGTAAAAACCTCTATAAACAAGATTGACCCACTCTTGTCCAATTTGTGTTTTTACGAGATTTTGCTTATCAGTTAAAACTGCTTCTTCTAATGCTCGATGAGCAGACATTAAAATTGTGATCCCAGGAGCTTCGAACACAAATCTCCCCTTGAGACCGATGATAGTATCACTTGAAAAGACTGATCGTCCGATGCCAAAAGTTCCCCCTAAATTATTCAATGTTCTAAGAAAATCAGCTCCCTGCATTTTCTTGTTATTTATTGAGATAACTTTTCCTTTTAAAAATTTTATTTTCAAGGTTTTTGATTTTTTAGGATATTGATGAGGTAACTTACAAAGCACAAAACTCTCACTCGATGGCTCTTTCCACTCATCAATTTCACTTCCGGAGATAGTTGCTCCCATTAAATTTTCATTGATACTGTATTTTTTATGCAAAGAGGAAACTTTAAAGCCCTTATCTTTAAGATAATCTTCTTCGTATGCTCTAACGTTTTTAGTTATGTTCTGTATCTCTCGAATTGGAGTAATAATATTGAACTTACCATGAGCTCTAATTGATAAATCAAATCTTATTTGATCATTTCCCATGCCTGTGCAGCCATGAGCGATATTATTTGTGTTAAGTTTTTTACTTAATTTGATTGACTCTTTCACAATTAAATATCTATCAGAACACAATGCTGGGTATTTATTTTGGTATAAAGCTCCAGATTGAATCAATGGAACTAAAATTTCAGACCATAAACTTTTTTCAACATTAATATTAATATGTTTTTTTGCGCCCAGCTCATTAGCTCTTTTTGTAATAGCACGCTCTTCTTTTTTGGATATTCCCCCAGTATTTACAAATAATGTATGTACTTCATACCCTTGATCAATCAAATAAGGTATACAAAAACTTGTATCCAAGCCTCCTGAAAACGCCAATACTACTTTTTTACTCATTATTTAATACCTATAAAATTCTTGTTAACATTGATTTTTGAACATGTTTTCTATTTGCAGCTTCATGAACTGCTAAACAATAATCTGCATCCATAACTTCATCAGTTGCCTTAACATTCCTTCTTAATGGCAAACAATGACTAAATACAGCCTTATTAGTAAGACTCATCTTCGATTCATCAACAATAAAGTGTTTGTATTTACTGTTCAAGGCTGCCTGCTCATCAGGCTTACCATAATTACTTAGAGGACCCCAGCTTTTCGCATAAACAATGTCTACGTCAGAGTAAGCGCTTTCAATATCATGGGATATTTCAAAATCTGTATTTTCTAGTAAACAATTCTCTTTCGCGGCGTTGATATACCTATTATCAAGAAGATAATCATCAGAAGGACATAATAATTTTACATTCATCCCAAATTTACTAGCTATAAGTAGACTCGAGTTAGCTACTGCTGTGTTTAGCGGCTTTGGATGGTATGTCCAAGTCAGCAGATAATTTTTACCTTGTAAATTACCATAATGCTCTTGCATGGTTAAGATATGGGCAAGCTCTTGGCAAGGATGTTCTATAGTCTCCATATTCACCACTGGAACAGAGGAGTATTTTGCAAAACTGTTAATAATAGAATCAGTTCTTTCTTGATCCCAATCAATAAAGTTTGGAAAAGCTCTGATGGCAATGCAATCACAATAGGAGGATAAAACCTGAGCAACCTCTTTTACGTGTTCTTCAGCTTCTCCATCCATAACAATATTTTCTTCAAATTCAATTGGCCATGCGTCTTTGCCTGGCTGCAATATCACTGCGGTACCGGATAATTCACTGATACCAACCTCAAAACTAGTTTTAGTTCTCAAAGACGGATTAAAAAATAGCATCGCAACTGATTTGTTTTCCAACAAAGGCTGAAATGGTTTATTTTTTAATTCAATTGCAAAATTAATGATGTCTTGGAGTTCTGATCTAGACCAATTTTGAGTAGTAATAAAGTTTTTCATAAACATTGAAAGTTCACCATCGCTGGTGAATATTATAGAGATCTAATTCTTTGAGTAGGAATTGAAGACTTAATGTCTACAATTTCATTTGTTTCATCAAAATAAACAAGGGTTGGCTTGTGGTTAAGAATTTGATCCTCGTGCATCGATACATATGAACAAATAATTATAATATCCTCAGGAGATGCTTTATGAGCAGCAGCACCATTGATAGAAACAGTTTTTGAACCAGCCTCTGCAGCTATTAGATAGGTTGAAAAACGCTCTCCATTAGTGACGTTATATATCTCAACTTTTTCATATTCAGTCATATTTGCTGCATGAATAAAATTTGTATCCAGAGCACACGAGCCCTCGTAATCAATCTCAACCTGAGTTACGTTTAAACGATGGAGCTTTGAATGTAGTAATACTCTTTCCATAGGTTGAGCAGTATGCAAGAAAAATGCCTAAAATCCAAGATTATTGAATAAGAAAATTGTCTATAAGCCTTACTCCTCCAAGGTTTACAGCAATAGCCAATAGAGTATTTGCCTCAAATTGATCTATTTCTTCTAATGTGCTTGAATTGCAAAATGAAAAATAATCAACTTTAAAATTTAACTCTTCTAAGTTTTTTATACCTTCAACTCTTAAATATTCAAAATTTTTAATCTTTGCTTGATGAGCTGTATCTTTTAAAATTACCGATAATTTTGCTGCAATCAGTCTTTGATCGGGTGTTAATAAATTGTTTCTTGAGGACATAGCAAGTCCATCTGGCTCCCTAACAATTGGGACTCCATGAATATTAGTTTTTAATGTTGATTGAGTTAAAAAATCTTTTACAATCAAATATTGCTGATAATCTTTCAGTCCAAAAAAAACATTTTTTGGTTTTATTAATTGAAAAAAGTGATTCAAGATTGAAATAACGCCATGAAAGAAATGTGGTCTTGAAATTCCGCATAATTTTTTAGATAGGTCTGCATTTGCATTTAATTTTTTGGCGCCCTTGGCAAAATTAGGCTCTGGACAAAAAACTATATCGCAATTTATTTTTTCTAATTCTTTTAAATCTTGTTTTTCTGTTCTGGGATAGATATCCAGATCTTCACTTGGCGCAAATTGAAGAGGGTTAACAAATATAGATACAAGAGTAATCCCATCATATTTTTTTGCCTCTGATACAAGGCTCAGATGACCAGCATGGAGGTTGCCCATCGTTGGTACAAAATTAATGCCTTCATATTGCTGAAGAAATTTATCTAAATCCTTGACTGAACGAATAATTTGCAAATTTAATTGAAGGTATGCTCTTTTGCTGGAAATTTTTGTGATTTAACTTCATTAACATATGCAGCTATTGCACTTTGCACAGAATCATTTTCAGCAAGAAAATTTTTGACAAATTTTGGTGGCTTCTCTAGGCAAGAAATACCAAGCAAATCATGAATTACCATAACCTGCGCATCGGTTGATGCGCCTGCGCCTATTCCAATAACTGGAATAGATAGTGATTGTGTAATTTCTGCCGCTAAATTATCTGGCACACATTCGAGCAATAAAATAGAAGCTCCTGCAGATTCAAGTTCTTTAGCTTCAGAGATCATTTCATCTTTTTTATTTGTATCACGACCTTGAACAAAATATCCACCAATACGATTAATTGATTGAGGAGTTAATCCCATATGGGCACATACTGGAATACCACGCTCAGCTAAGATACTAGTTAAATCGCAGATCCAACGACCTCCCTCTAATTTAATTGAATGTGCACCATTTTGCATTAGCAAAGCGGCGTTAGATAGAGCTTTATCCTTGGTTGAATAGCTCATAAATGGCATGTCAGCCATCAAATGAGAATTAATATTTCCTCGACTAACATTTTTAAGATGATAAATCAGATCATTCATTGTTACCGGCAGAGTGCTATCGTGTCCTTGAATAACCATTCCTAAACTGTCACCGACTAATATAACTTCAACCCCAGCACCACTTATTACATTTGCTAAAGTGGATTCATATGCAGTTAAACAAGCAAATTTTTCCCCATTAACTTTAAAGTTGTTTAGCGTATCTATAGTGATCAATGATTGAGAGTTATAAGCTGACATGTTTAATGAATGGATTGATTATCTTTATTCAGCATATTTATTAATTGAATTGCTAAAAGATTTTTTGATGCCTTTTGTAGATGAGTACGAGATTCTTTTGTAAAAACACTGATTTCATTAAAATCAGAATCAAACCCAATATCTTGTTTTGAAACATCATTAGCAACAATGAAGTCTAAGCCTTTTTCAACAAGTTTAATCTTTGCATGCTCCTCAACATTCTCTGTTTCAGCACAAAAACCCATAAATTTTTTTTTCGGAAATTCTTTAGATAGAGATGCAATAACATCAATATTTTTCTTTAGTGAAATTTGTAAGTCCTTTGAAGATGATTTCTTAATTTTATTTTGATTTTGGATTATTGGACTATAGTCCGCAACGGCAGCACAGCCAATAAAAATATCAGTATCCGCAATAAATTTTTTTGATTCTGCATACATCTCAGCAGCAGTTTTTACATCAATCCTTAAAATTTTATCTGAACATTCTAAAGATACTGGGCCTGCTATTAAAGTAACATCAGCGCCTGATTTAGATGCTGCTTCAGCAAGAGCGAAACCCATCTTTCCAGAACTATTATTTGAAATAAATCTTACAGGATCAATTTGTTCTCTTGTGGGGCCGGCTGTTACGATAATTTTTTTTCCACTTAAGAATTTATTTTCCAACATTTGGATAGTCTCATAAATTTCTTCAGGCTCTGACATTCTTCCGTAGCCATTGTCTCCGCAAGCTTGCTCACCTTTTGCGGGACCAATAAATATTATTGCCCTAGACTGCAAAGTTTCAACATTATTTTGAGTTGCTTTATTTGACCACATATTCATATTCATAGCTGGAGCAATGTAAATTGGAGCTTTAGTGGCTAAAATTACGGCTCCTAACAGATCATTAGCTCCTCCAGAGGACAGCCTTGATATTGTCTCTGCGCTGCATGGAGCAATTAAAATTGTATCAGCCCATTTAGCAAGCTCAATATGTCCCATAGCTTGTTCAGCATTTTCGTCAAGGAGATTTCGATGAACGCTATTGCCGCTTATTGCCTGCATAGTTAAAGGTGTAATAAATTCACATGCGGAATCTGTCATTAAAATTCTGACGTTATACCCACTCTTTTTAAACAATCTTGCTAAATCTGCAGATTTATATGCAGCTATGCTTCCTGTAATGCAAATAAGAATATTAGATAATTGTGTGTTGTTCATTAAAATATGTTTTAAAAAAGATGTAAATCTTACATATATTCAGACATAAAAACAAAAAAAAGGGAGCTTAAAGCTCCCTTAAATAGATCTACATACTTTATTTTGTTCCAGATACGGAATTTGAGTCTGGCTTAAGATTTCTTACTTTTTTAAATAATGTACACTTTTGCGATGACTTATTAAAAGTAAAGCCTTGAACTTTGGTTTTTGAGAGAGCGTATTTAGAGCATCCCTCTACAGATGAATATTTCTTGGCTGTCTTTACTGAAAATATTTTGCCTTGAATTGCATAACCATCTTGCACTGCAATTTCAGCCGACACAGAAAGTGGTAAAACAATGGCTGCAACGAGAAGTAATTTTTTCATTATATTAATCCTTAATGTTATATAGATTGAGATATATGAATAATCTATATATGTTTAATTTATACACATACTTTAGCATGTAATGTTTACACTGACAACATATCAAAAAACGAGGGCATATTTCATATAGACATATAATGTTAGATAATATGTGAATGAAGTCTCTTGCCGATCTTATTAATGAAGCTCACATGGTGGTGCCTAAAATTAAATGTGAGGAATTAGCAGATAACAATTCAGCTTTAATGCTTATTGATGTAAGGGAATCTTCTGAAATTGAAGAAACAGGTAGCATCGATGGAGCCGTTAATATTCCAAGGGGACTAATCGAAATGAAGTTAAGCCCTAATGATGGATCCATGAAGGCAGACATGCCAATAGTAGTATTCTGTGGAGGGGGGAGCAGAGCAGCGCTTGCTGGAGCAACCCTCCAAGAATTAGGTTTCAAAAATGTAAAAAACTTAGAAAGCGGATTTCGAGGTTGGAAAAATTTTTCTAAATAAATTTATTTCAACTCAAAAAAAGAGGGCCACTGCCCTCTTTTTTTATAGGTTCAAGTTTTGTTAGAACTTGTATCTAAAACCTAAGCGATAGACTGGACCATGGTCTTGGGCTAAGAATAGCATTTCAGAATATCTAGCATATAATCTTGTATCCTCATCATTAAGATTTTGACCCTCAACAAAAACAGATGCTTGCTCATTTAGTCTATATGCAAAAGAAGCATCAATCTGATTTCGCTCCATTACATATAGCGGTTGATCGTAGTTTCCAAAACCAGCAACGGTTTCTCCTCTAGTATTCAATGCTATTCTTGCAGTGATCTTTTCATCCTCATAGAATACAGAAGCATTAGAAGAGTCGCCAAGACCAGGAAGAATGAATTGTCTACCTATTGCGTTTCTGTCAATATCAACATCGCCACCTTCAACAAATGTGGCATTCAATTGAACTCCATATCCTGTATCACCAAATAAGTGTTGCAGCACCACTTCAAAGCCATCCACTTCACCAGTGGCAATGTTTGCAGGTCTAGTTATTTCAAAGGCTGCTATTGGATCGCTTGCAGTTGCATCTATATAACCAGGCTCACATCTCCACCATCCACCATAATCACATGCACCGAAAGGAAAACCTGCAGACACATCAATGCCTCTGGACATTGCTACCGCCACCCAGCCCATATGCTGTTGTGTATTCATCCAACTTTGTGACCATAAAGCCTGTTGAGAAACGCAATGTTTTGATCCCCATTCTCCAGGAAATCCTGTGTCAGGTCTTCCAGCTTGATCCCATGCATTTACACAATTTTGTGCATACTGACCGATAGCTCCATACGCTGGATTTCTTAAACCGTATAGCTCTCCAGTTGTAATTTGACTTTCAATAAAATCTTCAATTTCTTTAAAGAAATAATTTACTGCGAAATAACTACCCTCATCGTAGTACCATTCAAAAGCAAGATCATAGTTAGTTGATTTAAGAGGCTCTAGGCTTGGATTACCTCCAGAAGCAGTTGGAGTAAAGTAGTCTCTATTGCCGAATAACAATGAAGATCGCATGTCCTGAAGACTAGGTCTTGCCATTGATTGTCCCGCAGAAAATCTTAGTACTTTCTCATCATCAAGAGAATATGCCATTGAGACTTGAGGGAGAACTAAATCATTGCTCCCAGACTTGGGTGCATCCACTGGGCCCCCAGTTAAATACTCAAGTCCATTGATCATGTCCCATCTAATATTAGTTGGTGTAGATTCGAGTCCAGTTGAGAGAACCTCTGCTTCTTCATACCTTACACCTACGACAACATTTAGTGGTTTATCATCTACTGTAAACTCCATGTTTGCTTGAATAAACATTGAGTCTATTGTTTCCTCAACTCTATCATTAGTGTCTACTGGTCCTGCGTTAAATAGTCCGACTCCAACTTGCCAGTTAGCTTTAGCAGCTTTTGGATCAATTTCAAAATAATATCCATTTCCTGCATCATAATTATCAAAGAATCCTTTTAGAGATCTCCTTGTAAATATACTAGAAGATGCTGAAACTGGAGGATTTAATGATGTTACTAATTCAGAACGAACATCTCTAAATTCAGATTCAATAGATGAGACTCCAAATTCAATTGATTTTAAGTATCCGCCATCTAAATTTATCCACTCTCCATTAAACTGAAATTGAGTCATTTCATTCTGTTTATCTGCATCCCTGTAAAACAAACCTGTGTGCACAAAATCAGATGATGTAAATTCTCTGTCATATACAAACGAGTTTACTCCGTTGGAACCGCCATTGGTGTGAGTGATTGTTGCGTTTGCAGGAGTCGCAAAACCCATCTCATTTGGGATTTCGGAACCCTCTTTTTCAGCAGATGAATCATGGTAATCTAATTCAAATTTTAAGGAATCAGAATAATTCCATTCTAAGTTAAATCCCATAGATTCATTTAAATTTTCTGTGTCACCCCAGATTAATTGATGATCATATCCTCTGTCACCAACAACTAAATCTGTGTAAACCCCATTAGAATTGATAGTTGCTTGCTGAGTTCCCCAGCCACCTAACCACGAACCAAACATCTGGCCATTTGAACTAAATTCAACTTTAGAATATGTATAATCAGCTGTTGCTACTATGTTTTCGTTAAATTCATATTGAATAGTAACTTGGCCATTAATTCTTAGACGGTCATTATCCTTGAATTGATAAGCTGAAGGCTCTTGATAGAAAGTTTTACCATCAGCTCTTTTATTATTATTTGTAATACCCGCAGCATTTTTATCAACTCTCGAGTAGCCTTCAATTAAGGCTAAATCTTCTACGGTAATCCAATTCGATTCTCTAGTACCTGTCTCTCTGTTATTTCGATCTTGGAATGATCCAGAGACTGCATAACCCCACTTACCTTTATTTGAGCTATGAACGAAAGCGGCTTCAAGAGGATTTTTACCCTCTTTGCTTGAAGTATCTTTAAGCATATCAACACTAAAGGATGTAAGGTCGCCCGGAATAGCAAGCGGCTTTGTAGTTACCATGTTGATAGTTGATCCAATTCCACCCGACGGCAAGCTGCTGTTGGTTGATTTATAAACTTCGACAGCTGATACACCATAGGAAGAGATATCACCAAAATTAAATGATCTACCTCCACCCCATTGACCTGGCACGGTTGGCATTTGCCTTCCATTCAAAGTAACTAAATTTAATTCAGGGCCAAAACCTCGAACAGCTACCCTCTCTCCCTCTACATTGCTTCGATCAATACCTATACCAACAACTCTAGCCAAAGATTCTGCTAAATTTCCATCTGGAAACTTACCAAAATCTTCTGCTGTAATTGCATCAACAATACCAACATTGTTTCTTTTAATTCCGATTGCGGTCTCAAGGCTTCTTCTGATTCCAGTTACAACAACTTCTTCAACCCCATCCTCATCGGACGTATATGTAGTCGATGTGTCAAAACCTGACATTTGCACTGATGTATCTTTTTTCTCAAGGGAGATTACCTCGGTTGTTTCTGACTCTTTTGTATCTATGTCTGCTGGCGAGATAGGGTTATCTGCAAGCACAAAAAAAGGAAGCATCAGCATGGATAGCTTAAATAATTTCATTATAATTTCCCCGAAGTAATAGATGAATAAAACGAAATTATCTCTTTATTAAAGGTATTGTCAAGGAGAAGAAATTACCTTTTCGTTAGTCTAAAAAAACACATATTTTAATTGCATAAAATACTATTTTTTAAAGAGCAATGTCATCCTATCTGATTCACCAATTGACTCATATTTAGCTCGATCTTTGTCCTTCAATCGGTAAGATGGTGGTAGCGTCCATACTCCTTTCGGATGATCAGCTGTATCGTTTGGATTTGCGTTTATCTCAGATGTTCCTACCAATACAAATCCAACCTCTAAAGCTTTTTCAATTGCTAAAGACTGAGTCACATAGCCACTTTTTTTCATATATTCCATAGACGATCCTTCAGAAGCTCTGTGTTCAACAACTCCAAAGTAACCTCCTGGCTTAAGAGAATTGTATGCTTCCAGCATAACTGCTTGCATTGAATCGCGCCCTAACCAGTTATGAAGGTTTCTGAATGTAACTACAAGATCCTGAGTCTCAGGCTCTGTAAAAGCATTTGATGGAGGCACATCAGAAGTAATAACTCTAACACCCTTAAACAGTGGATTTGATTTAACTTTTTCATCAAAGGCAGTCCTTGAACGCAAATAGTAATTGCCTGCATCTGGATTATGATGAGTGACAGACAATTGACCATTTGCATTTAAATACGGTGCCAAAATCTCGGTATACCATCCTCCTCCAGCAGAAAGCTCCAAAACATTCATAGACGGATTAATTTGAAAAAAAGAAAGAGTTTCGTAAGGATTTCTATACTTATCTCTCTTGACGTAAGAAGGATTTCTATTTGGATCATTAATCGCCTCAAGCAGTGCATCTCTTAGATTTGCAGTGTTAGCTGATTGAGAAAAAATCAACACTACTAAAAATAAGCATAAGGTACTAAAAATATTT
>CABXUO010000002.1 GCA_902515455.1 uncultured SAR86 cluster bacterium | reverse complement strand
TTTTGCCGTTAAATGATAAAAAAAGATTTTCAAGAATCAAATTTTTAAATTTTAATGTATCTACCTCTAGTATCTCAGGAGAAAGGGAAAATCTAGGGAAAGCAATAGATTTTTCGGCAAGGTTTATTTGAATTGGATGCTTTTCATCAACAATTGGATTAAGAGACTTTGTCAAAATCAGCGATCCAATATCTTGATTTAATTGAAAAACAAAAGCTCCTTGATTTGGCTTTATATTTAATGAGCGAAAATATAAGTCACTATAATTAAATGAGCCCTTAATAAAGGATTGATTATCTTGCACTTCACCAACAGCATTTAATTTAAATGCTAAATCCTTAAGTGGTGAAATATTATATGCTGGAATTAGACTGAACCATTCATATGAATGTAGGTTGATTGAAAAGCGATAAGTGCTTTCATTTAAATTAACTGCAAAAGTGCTTAAATTGTTGTCATGAAGAAAACTCAGCTGGCCATTCAATGAACTTGGGAATGCCCCATAAAGATCGCCATTAATTTTGAGAGAAGAATTATTTCTTTTAAATTCAAAGTTCTTAAATGAAAGAGACGAGTTTTTATTAAAATCTATAAAATTAGTAAAAGATGAATTAGATTTTGAAAAATTAGAATGATTATAATGACCATCTTGAATACTTAAGGTTGTTATGCTTACAGGCTGAAAAAAGTTTTGAGGTTTGAACGAAATGCCTAATCCTAGCTCTCTAACTTTAAGCAATGATTTATCATTGTGCTTAATATGAAGATTATAAAATTTGAAATTCTGATTTAAAATATTGCCAGAATTTTCTAAGTCAGAAAAATTAATTTTATAAGAAGAAATGGCATATTGATTAATAATTTTGATAGAGCCTGCTGGAAAAAGTAAAAAGAAAGAAATGCATAAAAAAAATATCCAGCTCAGTATACTTAAGCTAACAGTTGTAAAAAAGAATATTTTTTTCATTATTAGTTGTAAAAAATTCTTCTTCTAAAAGCTCTCATTATTTGGTACAAGCCTACCCATAAAATTGCGTTAACAACAAAACTTAAAATTAAGACAAGATAGGAATAATTATTTGGAGAAAGCAAAAGGTATTTACAAGCTATATAAAATGTAGAGGATCCTGAAAAGAAAACTGATAATTGAAAATAGGAAAAAATTCTAAAACGAAAAACATACAAATGAATAATATAAGAAGTTGCAACAAAAAATAGCATGTTAAAGCCAATAGCATTAGAGAAAAATAAATCAACTGCCAGTCCATAGAGCACAGCCGCTAAGCTGTGAATTTTTTCAGGCATTGCAAAAACCCAATATGAGAAAATCAAAAAACCAAAATTTAATTCAAGAAAATATCTTATAGTAAATTGGTTAAAGTAATGATCAAGCCAGAAGCCAAAAATAATTGTGAGAAGTACTATTAAGTGATTCTTAAATTTCATTAATATCTTTACTTATAATCCCATAAAAATTTTCTTCTAAAGGATTTGTTTTTAGCGTTATTACTACCTCAATTTCATTTGATGTGATGGAAACAATTTCTGATATGGTTCCAATTTCAATATCCTTTAAAAAAATTCCGCCAAATCCAGAAGTAAAAACAATATCACCAATTTTATTTTTGAGGTCATCATTTTGATAATTAAGTTTACAAGAAATAAGCATTGGCTTTCCTTTGCCTCTGGCGTCACAATAAAAAAAATCGGATTTTATTGGCAGCACATGCTCTCTATCTGATAATAGAATGACTTCAATGAAGTTCATATATGTTTTTTTTGTTTGGCCAACATATGAGGTTCCTGCAAAGACTGAAAAATTTTCTTCAATATTAATTTTATTTGGATTATGCAAAAAGATTTTGTGAGATGAACAGCAAAAATAATTTCTTAAATCTATTGAGGCTATTTTGTATACATTGATGTCATTAGGTTTAAAAATGTTAGAGAGAGTATCTTGAAAATCGGTAATTTGAACTTTGTTTTCATTATCTTTTTTTTCAACGAAATCCTTTGAGCCAATTTGAAGAATTTGGTCTCTTAATTTCTTATTTTCTTGCAAAAGATATTTATTTTGTTTAAATGAGGCAAAAGTGAATCTAATATTCTCAGTAATACTTCTAGAAATAATCTGAACATACAAGGTAGAAGCGCTCACAATTCCCCTAAGGGGTGCAAAAGTTTGGTTGCTGATATCAGCATAGAGAAATATTACGGATAGTATAAGAGCAATCGCGTAATTTCTTATTGGAGTATATGTCGGCGTTGATCTCGCCATATTTAATTAATTATTCTGTTGAAAGTAAATCAATATTATATTTATCAATAATCTCAAGTGCTTTGCCGCCTCCTCTTGCAACACAAGTCAAAGGATCTTCTGCACATATCACTGGAATTCCAGTAGACGAAGAAATTAATTTATCCAAGTCCCTCATTAATGCTCCTCCTCCGGTTAGAACAATACCTCTTTCAGCGATATCAGCAGCTAATTCTGGTGGAGAAAGTTCAAGTGCATTTCTAATGGCCCTAATTACTCCAGATAAAGGATCTTTCATAGCTTCATATACTTGAGAGCTCTTTAATGTAAATGTTTCTGGGATTCCCTCAGCTAGATTGCGACCTGTTACATTCATTTCAAGTTCTTCAGAGTCCGGTGATGCGCAACCAATAGTGTATTTAATTTTTTCAGCAGTAGATTCTCCTATCACGCAACCATAATTTCTTCTAACCCATGAAGTAATTGAGCTATCCATTAGGTCTCCACCAATTTTTACTGATTCTGCATAAACAACTCCATTTAGAGAGAGGATTGCAATTTCTGAAGTGCCTCCTCCAATATCGACAACCATATTACCGTTAGCCTCTTCTACTGGAAGACCTGCTCCAATAGCAGCAGCCATAGGCTCTTCAATTAACTTAACATCTCTTGCACCAGCGCCCAAAACAGACTCTCTAATGGCTCTCCTTTCAACTTGAGTCGATCTACAAGGCACACATACCAAAACTCTTGGACTCGGTTTAATAAATCTCTGTTCATGCACTTTTCCGATGAAGTGTTGAAGCATCTTTTCAGTAACCTGAAAGTCAGCTATCACTCCCTCTGACAAAGGTCTGATAGCTTTAATATTGCCTGGAGTTCTTCCGAGCATTTTTTTTGCTTCATGCCCAACTGCTACAACTGTTTTTTGACCTCGACTTTCTCGGATGGCAACAACAGATGGCTCATTAAGTACTATCCCAATATCTTTGGTATAAATTAAGGTATTCGCAGTTCCTAGATCTATTGATAAATCATTAGAAAATAATCCCCGAACAGTTTTAAATAGATTGAAATCCACTATTATATTCCCTGTAAATTCATTTTAAGATGCTTTTAGTTTAATATTTCGCATCAAAAATAGATAATATCATATGGACCAAGAAACAGTCAGAACTATTTGCTATCTAGCTAGATTAGAAATAGATCATAATAAATCTGAAAAAATACAAAAAGATCTTGAAACTATTGTTGAATTAATAGGAAGTCTTCAATCCATTGATACATCTGATATAGAGCCTCTTTATAATCCACTTGAGATGACAGCTTTCAAACACGAAGATTTAGAAATGTCTGATAATAAAAAAAATAAATTTCTTAAAAATGCTGCTGAATCAAATGAGGATTACTTTCTTGTTCCCAGGGTCGTTGAATGAGCATTCAATTTAAATCCATAACCGAACTTAATGAGTTGCTGAATAGCAAAGCAATTTCAGTCTCAGAACTAACCCAAGAATCAATTCAGCTAGCTAAAAAATATAGTGAATTGAACTGTTTTGTAACATTAAATGAAGAAAATAGCCTCAAAAGAGCAAGTACTATGAACAGAGATCAAAAAAATTCTTCATTGCTTTCAGGAATTCCATTGGCACAAAAAGACTTATTTTGTACAGAGGGTTTAAGAACAACATGCTCCTCTAAAATACTTTCTGATTTTATACCTCCATACACAGCCACTGTGGTAAAAAAACTTGAAGATGATGGTTCAATCACAATTGGTAAAACAAATATGGATGAGTTTGCAATGGGCTCCTCAAATGAAACCAGTTTTTTTGGTGGTGTGCATAATCCTTGGAAAAAAGGTTTTGTTCCGGGGGGTAGCTCTGGTGGATCAGCGGCGGCTGTGGCCGCTGGAATAGTTCCAGCAGCGACTGGTACCGATACAGGCGGATCAATTCGCCAACCTGCTGCTCATTGTGGAATTACCGGATTAAAGCCAACGTACGGAAGAATTTCAAGATGGGGAATGATAGCCTTTGCATCAAGCTTAGACCAAGCTGGACCACTAGCTAGAAGCGCTGAAGATTGCGCTATTTTGCTTAACTCAATGTCAGGATATGATTCAAAAGATACCACTTCATTGAATTCTGATGTGCCAAATTTCTTAGAAGATATTAATCAATCTATTAAAGGTAAAAAAATAGGCATTATTAAAGAATTTAATCTTTCTGATCTAGATACAGAAGTTCAAAAACGTTTTGATGAATCTAAAAAAGCTTATGAAAATTTGGGCGCTGAATTCTTCGAAGTCTCACTCCCAAATATTTCTGCATCTGTTCCAACATACTATTCTATTGCTCCTGCAGAGTGCTCATCAAATTTATCAAGGTACGATGGCGTTCGTTTTGGACATAGGGCTGAAAATACTAAAGATCTAAATGATCTATATATAAAATCAAGAAGTGAGGGTTTTGGAGATGAAGTAAAGCGAAGAATTCTGATCGGGACCTATGCACTTTCTGCAGGTTACTATGACGCCTACTATAAAAAGGCACAGCAGGTTAGAAGATTAATAAAGAATGATTTTGATCAAGTCTTTAAATCTATAGATTTATTGATGACCCCCACTTCTCCAAACACTGCTTTTAAATTTGAAAGCAAAGGTATCCAAAATCCAGTTGAGCTATATCTCGAAGATCTTTTTACCATCTCATCAAATTTAGCTGGATTGCCTGCTATTTCAATACCTCACGGACAAGTGAATTCATTGCCAGTCGGACTACAACTAATTGGAAATTTTTTAAGAGAGGATCAATTACTTAATGCTGCGCATGTCTTCCAACAGAACTCTGACTTTCATAATGCCAAACCAGATTTGGAGAATTTTTAATGAATTGGGAGACTGTAATTGGACTGGAAACTCATGTTCAACTATCAACAAAAACCAAATTATTTTCAAGAGCCTCAACTACTTTTGGAGCTAGTCCAAATACAAATGTAAATTTAATAGATTGTGGTCTTCCGGGAGTTTTACCATCTGTAAATAAAGAGGCATTTTACAAAGCTATAAGATTTGGAATAGCCATAGGCGCTCATATAAATCAAACTTCCATTTTTGATAGAAAAAACTACTTTTATGCAGATTTACCCAAGGGATATCAAATCACCCAAATGGATTTACCAATTGTGTTAGGCGGATCAATAAAAATCTTTACAGATGATTCATCTAAAACCATAAACATTACAAGAGCACATTTAGAGGAAGATGCTGGAAAATCAATTCATGACGAATTTGATGGCTTCTCTGCAATAGACCTTAATCGAGCAGGAACCCCTCTTTTGGAAATAGTTTCAGAGCCAGAAATATCCAGTGCGAAAGAGGCAGTGGCATACATGAAAGCAATGCATCAGCTTGTAACCTACCTAGATGTATCAGACGGTAACATGGCTCAAGGCTCTCTGAGATGTGATGCAAATGTATCCATTAGAAAAAGCGGAGACTTAGGACTTGGTACAAGAACAGAAATTAAAAATATTAACTCTTTTAAATTTATTGAGAAAGCTATTAATTTTGAGATTAAAAGACAGATAAAAGTCTTGGAAAGCGGAGCAAAAGTTACACAAGAAACTAGGCTTTATGACAGCGCTAAAGACGAAACTAGACCAATGAGGTCAAAGGAATTTGCAAACGACTATAGATATTTTCCAGAGCCAGATCTTTTGCCAGTGGTAATTTCAAATGAAGAAATGCAAAAAATTAAAGATGAATTTCCTGAGCTTCCAACTGAAAAAGAGATTCGTTATCAAAACGAATACGGTCTGTCATCTTATGATGCACAAATTATTGCATCCTCAAAGTCCATGGCTGACTTCTTTGAATCTTCGCTGACAAGTGTAAAAAATTATTCTCTACTAGCAAATTGGTTAATAGGTGAAATTAGTGCTTATCTTAATAAAGAGCTTATTGAAATTCATGAATCAAAATTAAGTTCTGAGAACATAGCAATGCTCATTAACCGAATCGATGATCAGACCATTTCGGGTAAAATTGGAAAAGCTATTTTTGAAGAAATGTGCACTAACGGATCTTCGCCAGATCAAATCATCGAGTCAAAAGGTTTAAAACAAATAACTGATGATGATTCTATTGAAAAAATTGTTGATGAAGTTATCGAAAATAACTCTGAGCAAGTTCAGGGCTATAAAAGCGGAAAAGAAAAATTATTTGGCTTTTTTGTCGGTCAGGTTATGAAAAAAACTCAGGGCAAAGCTAACCCTCAAACAGTTAACAAGATTCTCAAAGAAAAGTTGACAAAGTAGTCTATCCTTTAAAAGGATCCAATATCATTGATTTTATACTGTTTGCCAGGTTTCCTTGGACACCCACATTTTTCAATTCTTCATCATTATCTTTTGGCCAATAAAAAGTCTTAAATACATGATCCCATATAATGAGATTATTGCCATAATTGTGATTTGCTATTTCTGGCTTTAAATTATGGTGCCATCTGTGTAATTCTGGTCCAGAAAAGAAGTAATTTAGAATTTTTTGATCTTGCTCAGCATTAACATGCTGCCAGAATCCGTGAACTGTGCTGAAAATAGTTACTAATGCAATAACCTTTGCTTCTGCGCCTAAAATTAATAAAGGCACTATTCCAAAAACCTGAAGCAGGGTCACATCAACATAATGAAATCTTGTTGCATTAAACCAATAAAGTCTTTGTGGGTTGTGATGAATGCTATGAAACCTCCACAAAAAAGGTATCTCATGACAGCCCCTATGAAACCAATAAAGTCCAAATTCAGAAATGATTAGAGCGAAAACTAGTTGTATAAATATATTTATATTTGATGGCCACAGATCAAACCCTCCTCCTGCAAATTTTATTGCTATGGAAGTAAGAAAAATTTGTAGCAATTGACTCTGAAATACAATGTAATTTAGAACAAACAGTGAGGCATCTGGGAAAAAATTTTCTTTGAAGTTTGGTTTCCAATCTTTATATAAAGGTACTAGAAACTCGCCAATTACAGTAAATGAAATTGAGCCAATGCCAGCAAAAAGTAAGACTTCTAGTTCGCTAAACCCACTTTCAAGCAACAAAATTGAAGCACTTACAACAGAAATTATGCAAATTAAGTATCCAAACCTAGAAAAAACTGACTGCATTGATTGAAGATATTCTGCTTTAAAGAACCCACATAGATAATGTCTCTGCGATGTATGCTGGTTTTTCAACACCTTCTATCTCCATAGATATAGATGCTTTAACTAGATATTGACCTGGGTTTTTTTCTGTAATGTCGACAATCCTGGTGTGAAGCCTAACTCTAGAATCAACTGCCACTGGGCTCAAAAATCTAACTTTATCAAGCCCATAATTCAAGCCCATTTTTGCCCCTTCAACTACAAGTGCGGTATCTTTACCAAGACCTGCTACCAATGATAGCGAAAGAAAACCATGCGCGATTGTTGAACCAAAAATAGGAGTAGCTTTTTCAGGATCAACATGGATAAATTGATGATCTTCTGTTGCATCTGCAAATTTATTAATTCTATCCTGATCGACTTTAAACCAATCAGTCACCTCTAAATCTTTTCCAACATAATCTTTCAAATTTTCAGGTTTAACTATTGTTATTGCCATTTTATTTCTCCATTAAATGATCTTTATACTCGTCTCTTAATTCAACCTTTTGTAATTTTCCAGTTGCTCCGTGCGGAAGTTCTTCTACAAAAATAATATCATCTGGCAACCACCATTTAACTACTTTTTCTAAAAGAAAATTATTGATCTCGTCCTTATCCATTTCATTGCCATCTTTTGTTATTAGAAACAATAACGGTCTTTCATCCCATTTTGGATGGGGAACTCCGACAACACATGCTTCAAGTACGTTTTCATGAGTCAGCGCCGCATTTTCTAAATCTATTGAGCTAATCCATTCACCTCCAGTTTTGATGACATCCTTTGCTCTATCAACGATTTGCATACAACCATCGGGATGAATTGTTGCAACATCACCAGTATCAAACCAACCCTCATTATCAACTGCAGGGCCTTCTGCTTTAAAGTATGTATGCATGATCCATGGTCCCTTTACCTTAAGAGCACCACTAGCCTCTCCATCTCTTGGGAGTTCATTATTTTCATCATCAACTGTCTTAATCTCTACACCAAATAAAGGATAGCCTTGCTTAGTTTGCAGCTGATATCGATCTTCTTTTGAAAGATTCATGGTTTTCTTTGTTGGAGAATTAATAGTTCCGAGTGGACTCATTTCAGTCATTCCCCATCCATGAGTTAAAAATGCATTATGCTGTTCATCAAATGCCTTAATCATTGCATATGGTGCTGCAGAGCCGCCAACCAAAACTTGATCAACTGTATCTAGCTTGAGTCCTTTTTCCTCAAGATACTGCAATAATCCAAGCCAAACTGTAGGAACACCTAACATTGAATCAACCGACTCTTGTTTCACAAGTTCATATAAAGACTCTCCATCAAGAGCATGCCCAGGCAGAACTAAGGTCATTCCACTTATTAATGCACAATAAGGCACACCCCAAGCATTTACATGAAACATAGGCACTACAGGCAATACTGAGCTAGAAGAATTAAATCCAAGACCTCCAGAAATTGAAGTTGCATGCAAAATAGTTGATCTATGTGAATACAATACGCCCTTTGGATTGCCCGTGGTACCTGAGGTATAACATAAAGAAGCAGCATCATTTTCATCCACTTTAGGCCAATCAAATTGATCTGACTCATCTTGAATTAATTCTTCATAGCTTAGTGAATTTTGTAAGTTATTTTCAGGAATCTTATCTTTTGATGAGGCAATAATTATCTTGCTTACAGTATCTAATTTATCTTGAACACTCTCAACCAAAGGAATAAATGAAGGATCAACAATTAAAACTTCATCCTCAGCATGATTAAGTATGTATATTAGCTGATCAGGAGAATATCTCGGGTTTAGGGTATGTAAGATGGCTCCCATCCCAGACACTGCAAAATAGGTTTCAAAGTGTCTACTGTTATTCCAAGCTATTGTTGCAACTCGATCATGAGCATTCACACCAAGTTTTGTTAGAGCATTAGCAAGCTTTTTTGAGCGTTTGATTGACTCACCATATGTGGTTGAATTTATTGTGCCATCCAATTCACGTGAAATTAATTTACCATCAAAATTATGTTTTTCAGCATGTAAAATAGCCTGCGGGATTGTTAAATCCCAATTCATCATATTGCCTTTCATTTAATTAACCCCTGTATTTAAAATAAATTTTTTTCAAGAATACAATTTTATTTTATTGTAATTTCATAATCTTAAATCTTATCATATGAAAATATTATTATTTACATGCATGAGTATATCTATCCAGGCCTTGATAATCTTGATTTAAAACAATACTGTGAAAATCATGCTCTTTTAAAATTTCGGCTACCTCTCCTGCTTGCGAATAACCATGTTCAAAGATAATTTTTCCACCAGGTTTTAAAGCAAATCTTGCTTGATGAGCAATATCAATGAAACTTTGAGATCCATTTTTTGAAGTTAAAGCTACCAAAGGTTCATGGGTTAACTTTTTAAGATGGCAGTCACTTGACCTCAAGTATGGTGGATTAGAAATAACCAAATCTAAAGAATTCTCCATTACAAAAGACATCCAATTAGAATGAACTAACGATACATTACTAACTTTATGTAATTTTTTATTTACCTCGGCTACTTCCAAAGCAGAGTTTGAAATATCTGAGGCAATTATCTTAATATCTGGCTTAAGCATAGCTAACGTTAATGCAATACAACCGGATCCTGTTCCAACCTCAAGAATCTTTGACCTTTTCGTTAATTTTAAATCCAAAATATAATCAATGATTAGCTCTGTCTCTGGTCTAGGAATAAGCACTCTCGAATCCACAAAAAATTTAAATCCATAAAATATTGATTCATTTAAAATATAATCGATTGGCAATCCATCTAAATAAGATGTAAGAAAATTCTCTATTTTTTTTATATGATCTTTTGATAAATCAAAATTATCTTGAAGCTTGATAATTGCATCATTAATTCCTAAAGATTTTAAAAAAACCTCTAGATCTCTGACTATAAAATCATGAGTATTTGTATATGATTTGGCAAGTGCAAAATATGATTTTATTGTTTGGTTCAATTATTAAGCTTGTTCTAAACTAGAAAGTTGAGCCAATTGATTTTCTGTAATCAAAGCTTGGCAAATTGAAATCATGTCACCATCCATGACTTGATCTAAATTATGCTGAGTTAATTTAATTCTATGATCGGTAATCCTCCCTTGAGGAAAATTATATGTTCTTATCTTTTCGCTTCTATCGCCAGTCCCAACCAAAATTTTTCTTTCACTTGCAATAGTATTTTGCTGCTCATCAATTTCGTTTTGCTTTAATTTAGCAGCTAACAAAGCCATAGCTTTAGCTTTATTTTTATGTTGAGATCTGTCGTCTTGGCACTCTACAACAACGCCAGTTGGAATGTGAGTTAATCGTACTGCGGAATCAGTTTTATTAACATGCTGGCCTCCTGCGCCAGATGCCCTATAAGTGTCTACTCTTAAATCGCTTTTATCTATCTCTACATCTTGAACTTCATCAACCTCGGGTAAAATTGCAACTGTTACCGTTGAAGTATGAATTCTTCCTTGAGATTCAGTCTCAGGCACTCGTTGGACTCGATGTACTCCAGATTCAAATTTAAGGAGCTTAAAAACTCCTTGTCCGTTTATCTTAACAACAGCTTCTTTTATGCCGCTGGGTTCTGAATGTTTAGTATTTACAATTTCAAATTTCCAACCTTGGCGCTCAGATAAGCGCGAGTACATTCTAAATAAATCTGCAGCAAAGATAGCAGCCTCATCACCACCTGCTCCAGCTCTTATTTCAAGATAAGCGGCGCCATCATCAGCCTTATCTTTAGGTAAAAGCATTAATTTAATATTTTTTTCAAGTTCTGTGATTTTCTCTTGATTAATATTTATCTCATTTTTTGCTAACTCTACTAATTCTGAATCTCCGGAATCTAAAAGTTCTTGTGCACCAGATAGATCTAACTCAACATCGCTTAATGATTTAAATAAATCGACTATAGGGATAATTTCAGCGTATTCTTTATTCAACTGCGTGTATAGAACCATATCATCAGTGGCGCCCTCTTTTGCTATGGCATCAGTGATTTCTATGGATCTTAATCGTAAACTTTCTAATTTATTTATAATAGATTCTTCAAGCACTTCTTATTTCCTTTAGCATAGAAAATATTGCATGAGAATTTAGTGCTGAGATTTGATTTAATTGATCAGTAGACACTCCATCTATTTTTTGCAAAAACTGACAAGGATCATCAGATCTCAATAATTCAAAATAGTCTTGTTGATTTAGTGACAAAGATATTGTCCTGAGGGCCTCATAAGCTTCATTTCGATATTGTCTTTTAAATCGATCATGGCTAAATAATTTAATGCGTTCTTTTATTATTTGCATTGCTTTGAGGGCCTCGGCAGATCGTTCATCTAAATTTTCTTGGGTAACAAGCTCTATGTCCTCTATTGTAAAAAGGTATGCATATTCAAGATCTCGAACTTGATCCTCTACATTTCTGGGCACACCCAAATCAATTAGCAACATTGGTTTATTCGCCCTCAACCTCATTGCATCTTCGATGAGACCTTTCCCGATAATAGGCAGTGGTGAATTCACAGATGTCACTAAAATATCTGTTGTTTCTATAAGTGTTCCGAGCTTAAATAAATTACTGGTTACTAGGCTAAAAGAGTCATTAATTTGCAAGAACTTTTTTGATCTATTTACTGCTTGTATATTTTTTATTCCATTTTCATAAAAATTTTCAATAACGTTCATTGCCATCTGACCAGCACCCACAATTGTAAGTTTTTGCTGAGTTGGATCCTCAAAAATTTCCTGAACAATTTTTAATGATAGGCCTGAAACAGACAACGGATTATGACCAACCTTTGTTTCGGTTCTGGCCGCTTTTGCTATGGATATAATTTCTTCAGTTACTCTTAGGAGTTGATTATTTAAGAATCCAAGTTTTGTGTAGTTTTGGACTGATTTCTTAAATTGTCCTAATATTTCTTGTTCTCCTAGGACTTGAGAATCTAAGCCACTTGCAACACAACACATATGCTCAATAGCTGCTTCGTCATCAAAAAAATATATGCCATCCTGGACAATATCATCGCAACCTAAAAATTCAAGAGTCTTTTGAGCAATGGAAATAGAAGTCCCAGGCTCTCCATAATAATAAACTTCAGTTCTGTTGCATGTGGAAAGCGAAAAAAAAGATTCTACAAAATGACCAAATTCCTCCTTAAAAAAATTAATAAAGTCATCTTGATTAGAGTCATTTATAATAAATAGCTCTCTATGAGATAACTTAGAAGTCTTATGATTTATACCAAATAGCTGTAATTCCATGACAAAAATTATCTTAGTGTGTTGTGTGGTACTTTTAAGTTCATGCTCATCAATATCTCAATCAACTAATCCTGAAAAAAGATACATAGGTAAGTTAAACTATTCACAAAATAACCTAGTATCTAACTTCATTGTTAAAATATATGTATTTACAGAACATACTATTATACAGGTTAGTAAGCCAATTTTAGGGAATCTTCTCAAGATAAAATTTAGTCAAGATAATGGAATAATCATTGATCAAAAAATTGATAGTGATTATTTAACATTGTTTGATAACTTTAATAAAAATGAATACTCTTATTTTTTTAATTCATGCTTCAATTATTTAGATATTGATAAAAATGAATTTAAAATTACCAAAAACAATATTGAATTAAAATGCAAATATGAGGGACTGGAAACATTTTCAGTATTTTTTATTGAAAATGATACTTTTTTAATAAATGGAATTTTAAAGCGTGAATAAGATATCTATAACTTGCCCAGCAAAATTGAATTTAAATCTTTCAGTTTTAAAGAAAAAAATCAATGGAATGCATGAGATAGATTCTCAATTTCAACTTATTAATTTATTTGATGAGATGAAAATTGAAAAAACAGACTCTGAGTTTCTTAATGTATCAACAAATATTGGTTCATCAATTAATGGAGAAAAAAATATTGTTTATCAAGCTATCAATGAGCTATCAAATTTTACTGGGAGACAAATTTTTTGTAATATCACTATTAATAAAAATATTCCTCTTGGAGGCGGTCTTGGTGGAGGAAGTTCCAATGCTGCTGGGGCATTGATTGGTGTTAATGCTTTGTTTGAGCTTGGTCTTTCATCGAAGGATTTAATAAAGATTGGAAAAAAATTAGGTGCAGATGTTCCTTTCTTTATTTTTGGAAAAAATGCTCATGCATCTGGCACTGGCGATGTCTTGCTTGAAGCAAAAAGCTCCTCTAAAAAATTTTTATTATTATTTCCTCAAATTCATTCCTCAACCAAAGAATTATTTCATCAATGGGATAGATTAAGTAAAGATTCTCAAAACAGGATCATAAAAAAAGAAGAAAACTCATTTCTTCCTTTATTTCTTCAGAACAATCAAGATATTAAAGAGAGTTTCAATCAATTAAACGATCTTTGTACACTAAGATTATCTGGAACTGGCTCCACAATGTTTTTTATATACGAAAATAAGGGTGAAATTGAAAAAACTTTAAAAAAAATTCCCAGTAAATGGAGACACTCTTTTTGTGAACCTTTACAATGTTCACCATTATTAACTTACTTAACTTAATGGGGTGTGGCCAAGCGGTAAGGCAACGGGTTTTGATCCCGTCATGCGCTGGTTCGAATCCAGCCACCCCAGCCAATAATAAGAAACATGATTAATAAACAAACAGTAGGGATCTTCTCGGGCTCGGCATCAAAAGCTTTATCCGAAGAAGTGGCAAAAATTTTGGGCATAAAACTAGGTGAGATTGAATTAGGTAAATTTTCAGATGGAGAAATTAAAGTTGAGGTTTTAGAAAATGTTCGAGGGCATGAAGCATACATCATTCAATCAACGTGCTTTCCCTCTAATGCAAATTTAATGGAATTAATGTTAATTACGGATGCTTTGAAACGCTCTTCTGCATCAAAAATTACAGCAATACTGCCCTATTATGGTTATGCACGCCAAGACAGAAGAGTGAGATCAGCAAGAGTTCCAATAAGTGCAAAGGTAATTGCGGATATGTTGAATTCTGTTGGTGTTGATAGAGTTTTAACAGTAGACCTTCATTCTGAATCCATTCAAGGTTTTTTTGATATGCCTGCTGATAATGTTTACGCAACAAAAATCATGCATGATGATATTAAGTCAAAAACTGCTAAAGATGAGCAAATACTTGTCGTTTCTCCTGATGTAGGTGGCGTTGTAAGAGCAAGAGCATTGGCAAAATTTTTAGATGAATCAAATTTAGCAATCATTGATAAAAGAAGAGCCTCACCAAATGAATCAGAGGTTATGAATATTATTGGAGACGTAAAGGGGAAAAGTTGTATTGTACCTGACGATATAATTGATACAGCTGGCACTTTATGTAATGCAGCTAAAGCTTTAAAAGATGCCGGTGCTGATAAGGTTAAAGCATATATTACTCATCCTGTATTATCTGGACCAGCTATTGAAAGAATTTCTGATTCAGCTATAGATGAATTAGTCGTAACCAATTCAATTTCTTTATCCCCAGAAGCAGAAAAATGCAGTAAAATACGCGTCATTTCTCTTGCCCCAACAATTGCGGAGTGCATTAGAAGATTAAACAATGAAGAGTCGCTGAGCGCTCTATTTTTGTAAGAATTAATTTAAAGGTAAGCCTGATGTCAGAAGAAATTATATTAAATGCAGATCTAAGGATAAGAACTGGAACAAATAAGACTAGAGAAATTAGACGAGAAGGATCTATGGTTCCAGCAATTATTTATGGAAATGAAGAAGAAACTAAAAATATTAAAGTTAAATTAAATGAGCTCACTAAAGCATCTGAAAATGAGCTTTTCTACACACAGGTTTTGAAAATTTTACTTGAAGGTCAAGAAGAAAAAGTTGTTCTAAAGCAGCTGCAAAGAGAACCTGTAAAAGGAAAATTTCTTCATGCTGACTTTCAAAGGGTTTCAAGAAAAACAAAATTAAAAGTGGTTGTTCCATTCAGATTTATTGGCGAAGAAGAATGTGAAGGTGTAAAAATTGATGGTGGGGTTATTGCTAAGGCAATCTCAGAAATAGAAATTTCATGTTTAGCTGGCAATATTCCTGAAGCTATTGAGGTAGATATTACAAACTTAATGCTAAATGAAGCAATACGCTTGTCAGATATCACTTTACCAGAGGGTGCCGAAATTCCTGGTTTTGATGAAGAGAATGATCAGATGATTGTTTCTGTAAATCCTCCAAGAGCAGAAGAAGAAGAGCCAGAGATTCTTCCTGATGGTGAAGAGGGCGAAGAAGGTGAGGTTGCAGAAGGAGAAGATTCATCATCAGATCAAGACGATGCTGATAATGACTCTTCGGAAGAAACAGAGTCAAGTGATTAAACTCAAAAAAATCTGTGCCTAATATCTGTATTATTGGATTGGGAAATCCTGATACTAAATATAATGGAACCCGTCATAATATCGGTAAAGATTGGGTTAAAAATGTTGCAGCCGTTAGTCATGTGAATCTTCAGTCAAAGAAAAAAGTTGAATCTACAATTGGACTATCTGAAGATGAAAAAATTCTATGGGGCTATCCAAATCATTATGTAAATGAATCTGGTAACTCAATTAAAAAAATTCTCAAAACTAATAACTTCAGTCTCGAACAAACAATAATCATTCATGATGATCTAGACCTACCACTTGGTAACCTGAAGTTAAAAATAGGTGGCGGGCATGGTGGTCACAACGGATTGAAAAGTATTATATCTCATGCGGGTCAATCATTTATTAGGCTAAGAGTAGGGATTGGGCATCCAGGAAATAAAGTTGATGTAACCAATTGGGTTTTAGGTAAATTTAAACCTAATGAAAAAGATTTAATAGAAGAAAGTTTTTATAAGTTCAATCATGTCATCGAGCTTTTAAGCAACAATGATATTCATAAAGCACAATTAAAGCTGCATACAGAATAAATGGGATTTAAATGTGGAATTTTAGGCTTGCCCAATGTTGGCAAATCTACCTTATTTAACGCTATAACTAAATCTTCTATTCCAGCTGAAAACTTTCCCTTTTGCACTATTGAGCCAAATCTTGGAATCGTTAATGTTCCTGATAAAAGACTAGATATGATAAATAATATTGTAAATTCTGAAAATGTTATACCGACTACAATGAGCTTTGTAGATATTGCAGGACTAGTAAAAGGTGCATCAAAGGGAGAAGGTTTAGGAAATGCGTTCTTGTCTAATATCAGAGAAATGAATGCTCTTCTTCATGTTGTAAGATGTTTTGATGATGAAAATGTAGTGCATGTAGATGGTTCGATAAATCCTCTGAAGGATGTTGAGACAATTAATCTTGAATTAATTTTTTCTGATCTTGAGGTTCTTGAAAAAAGAGATCAAAAATTAGAAAAATTAATTAGATCTGGAGATGTAGATGCAAAAAAACAAAAAATAATAATTCAGACATTAATGAAACTTATGGAAAATGGAAATTTACCAAAACTTGATAGATTTGATTCTGAAGAAATTAAATTTATTGAAAGCTTGAATTTGCTGTCAACAAAGCCAATGGTTTTAATAGCAAATTTATCTGATGACAAATCAAGAAATAATCTTGATGACCTCAAAAATTATGCAGAGATGAATAAAATTAATATTATTCCAGCTGTAATAAAAGTTGAGTACGAGCTAGCAACACTTGATGAGGAGGAGCAAATAGAATACCTAGAAATTCTTGAAATGGATGAGCCTGTGCTAAATAAAATTATTCTTGCCGGCTATAAACTACTAAATTTAGAGACATTCTTTACCTCTGGACCGAAAGAATCTAGAGCCTGGACAATTCACAAAGACTCCTTGGCGCCTAGGGCTGCGGGTGTTATTCATACTGATTTCGAAAGAGGCTTTATCAAGGCTGAAGTTATATCGTTTTCAGACTTCATTAGTTGTAAAGGAGAGTCTGGTGCAAAAAAAAATGGTAAATTAAGGCTTGAAGGGAAAGACTATTTGGTAAAGGATGGAGATGTAATTCACTTCAAATTTAATGTTTGACTTATAAATCAAGTTCTTTATGATCATACCACTTGGCTATGTAGCTCAGATGGTTAGAGCACAGCACTCATAACGCTGGGGTCGGTGGTTCAATTCCACCCATAGCCACCACAAATTTATTTTTTAATCAAAGAGGATGTTCAGATAAAAAAATTATCTGGAATTATAATCTCGCTATTTACTATTCTTTTTTTAGAAAAATTAAAATTATTATCAAAGATACAAGTACTAACAAAGCATCCTCGCCAAGCATATTTAAAATATCTGTGACATTTTTATATACGTCTCCAACAAATGGAGTATTAGGCCCAAAAATAATACCCAGCAACAGTGAGACTGCTACAAAAGGTAGCAATAATTTTAATAACTTATTAAAAAAAGCAGTGAGTTTAATAAGAGAATTATTAAGATTCATTTTAAAAAGTTAGAAAGGGCCTATTGACCCTTTCTAACAAAAAACAAGCTTATGCTTATCTGTTTAGTAAGCTATATAGAACTGCTAGTACAAGAAGTCCTACAACACCATTAGAAGCTAAAGACTCGACCAATGATGTGATGTTTCCTATCACATCTAGTCCTAACATATCACCGAAAGCAAGGCTTCCAACAATACCAAGTCCCAAGATACCAATGATAACACTAGTTAAATTACTAACTAGGTCGCTTAACATTCTAAATGCATTATCCATAATTTCCCCCTATGGTTTGCATGGTTAGTTAGCTTATAAAACCATAAAAAGAAATTATGAACAAGATTTATGAGTTAAAAATATCTGGAAACTTGACATTTAAGAGATAAATATTACTAATATAAATATTATTTCTCTTATATTATAATTATTAGTTATATTAAAGTTGCTTAGGTTTCTAGTACTTTCTTAGAAAGTTTCATCTTTCCTCGGTCAAAACCTATAAGCTTAACCTTGATAATATCTCCTTCACTTAAGACATCAGAAACATTCTCAACTCTCTCGGAAGAAATTTCAGAAACATGCAATAAGCCATCTTTGCCAGGCAAAATATTTACAAAAGCACCAAAATCTACAATCTTAACAACCTTACCCTCGTAAACTTTATTAAGCTCAGGATCCTCTATTATTCCTTCGATAATTTCAAGCGCTGCTTTCATGATAGATTGCGTTTCACCAAATATTGTTACGACTCCATTATCATCTACATCAACTGATGCTCCGGTATCGGCTTGCATACCTTTTATAACTGCCCCGCCCTTACCAATGATTTCTTTAATTTTATCCTGATCTACAGTAATCTTTTTCATTGCAGGAGTATTATCTGACAATTCTTTTGGTGCGGAAATTACTTCATTCATTTTCTCCAAAATATGCATACGTGCAATTTTTGCTTTCTCTAAAGCAGACTCCATAATTTCAGATGTAATGCCTTGAACTTTTATATCCATTTGCAATGCAGTAACTCCCTCTTTAGTGCCAGCCACCTTGAAGTCCATATCACCAAGATGATCCTCGTCACCAAGAATGTCTGTTAAAACAGCAAAACTGTTCTCTTCTTTAATCAGGCCCATTGCTATTCCAGCAACTGGATTAGTAATGGGTACACCAGCATCCATCAACGAAAGAGAAGTTCCGCAGACTGAGGCCATTGAGCTTGATCCATTTGATTCTGTAATTTCCGAAACAACCCTTAAGGTGTAACCAAAATCTTCTGAATCTGGAAGAACTGCTTTAATAGCTCGTTTTGCAAGATTTCCATGACCAATCTCTCTTCGCTTAGGTCCTAACGGCATACCAATCTCTCCAACGCTATATGCTGGGAAATTATAATGAAGCATAAAAGTATTGGATTCTTCACCATTGAGCCCCTCTATTCTTTGTGCATCTCTTGTAGATCCGAGAGTTGCAGTAACTAATGCTTGTGTTTCTCCACGCGTAAATAAAGAGGATCCATGAACGCTTGGAAGTACATCAGTTTCAACATATATTGGTCTAACAGTATCTAAATCTCTTCCATCTATTCTCGGCTCGTTAGCCAAAATACTTTTTCTAACAACATCTTTTTCCACCAATTTAAAGGCATTCATTAATTTGCCTCTCTCTAAATCATCTAATTCATCATGGGCTTCATTAATTTTAATCCTTACAGAATTGATTGCCTCGCCTCTACTTGCTTTGTCTGCAATTTTAAATGCGCTTGCTATGTCATCCGTAAATGAATCTGCAATCTTATTCTTAAATTCAGCTGTTAACTCATCTTCAGAAAACTCCCATGGAGTAGGATTCACTTTGGCCCTCAAATCTGAACAGGCTTTAATAACTTTTTGCATTTCTTGATGGCCATAAAGCACCGAGCCTAACATGAGATCTTCACTTAACTCATTTGCTTCAGATTCAACCATTAACACAGCATCCTCAGTTCCAGCTACAACCATATCCAGCATTGATTGTTTTAACTCTTCGGGTGAAGGATTTAAAACATAATTGCTATCGATGAAACCAACTCTCGCTGCTCCAAGAGGCCCTTGAAATGGGACTCCTGAAATTGAAAGTGCTGCAGAGGCGCCTATCAAAGAAGCTATATCAGGGTTAATATTTTTATCAGAAGATAATACTGTACAAAAGATTTGTATTTCATTTTTAAAATCTTCTGGGAATAGAGGCCTAATGGGTCTATCAATTAATCTCGAGGTTAAGGTTTCTTGCTCAGTTGGTCTCGCCTCCCTTTTAAAATATCCACCAGGAATTTTTCCGGCAGCATAAAATTTTTCTTGATAAAAAACAGCCAATGGAAAGAAATCTTTGTATGGGTCTGCTTCCTTTCTAGCAACCATAGTTGTTAATACAACCAAATTATCAATAGTAACAATAATGCTCGAAGTAGCTTGTCTTGCAATTTTTCCAGTTTCGATTTTGACAGTTTTATTTCCGTATTCAAATTCTACAGATTGAGTGTTTAATTTATTTTCTTCCACGATTTTCCTTGTTTATCCCCTTAATTTAAGAGATTTGATTATGTCTTGATAGCTTTCCGGATTTTTTCTTTTTAAATAAGCTAAAAGTTTTCTTCTTAAGTTAACCATTCTGATAAGACCTGTTCTTGAATGATGGTCTTTTTTATGAATTTTAAAATGAGATTGTAATTTATTAATATTTTCTGTGAGAAGGGCTATTTGCACTTCGGGCGAGCCAGTATCAGCGTCACTATTCTGAAACTCTTTAACAATTTTATTTTTTTCTTCTTTTAATAAAGCCATAAATATATTCTCCTTGGATATGCTCCCAAATCCTCTCAAACCTCGCATATCTAAAGTTTAAGATGATGTAGCTTATTACTTATTTACTTATTAAACAAGGTATTCATGCTTGAAGCCCTTGCTGGTATTTTTTCCTATTGCAATAAATTGATTTGAGGCATCATATACTCTTAACAAATTTTCATGATTGTGGGTTGTTTCAACTGGTCTGCCGTGAAGAAATGCCCTGCTATCTTTTTCATTTAATTGGATAAAATCTAAATCCTCAAAAGCATTTTCCAATGATATAAGGTTTTCTAGGCTTAACTGATCTATTGAGAAGGCATCGGAAAGTAAAAATTTTTCCTGACTTGTTCTAATTAATTTTGATAAATTAGCACCACAACCAAGCTTCAAACCAAAATCTCTTGCGATAGATCTAATGTAAGTTCCCTTTGAGCAATTGATATCAAATGAAACTTTAGGCAGTTCTATCGAAATATTGTTTATACTTTTAATAAATATCTTTCTTGCAGCTTTTTTAATCTTAATTCCATCTCTTGCATACTTATACAAAGGTTTTCCTTTATGCTTCAGAGCTGAATAATCTGGAGGGAATTGAACGCTCTCACCCAAAAAACTTAATAAGGTTTTTTTAGCTTGCAAATGATTTATATTTACATCTTTGCAAGAAATAACCTCTCCTTCAATATCATCAGTATCTGTTTGAATACCAAGAGTAACCTCAGCTCGATATGACTTTTCACTTTGCAAAAAAAGAGATGCAAATTTTGTTGCTCTGTTTATTGCAATTATCAAAAGACCAGTCGCCATTGGATCTAAAGTTCCTAAATGTCCAACCCTATTAAGATTAAATTTTTTTTTTATTATTTGCACAACCCTTGACGAAGTTATGCCAGGCTCTTTGTTAACTAAAAGAAATCCGCTAATCACTTAATGAGTTTAATAAGGCATCAATATTGTTGTATCTCTCAAGACTCTTATCATATTTAAATGTAAGTTTTGGGACTCTTCTAATTTGCATAAATTTTGAAAGCTTAGATCTTACCATTGACGCAAATTTTTCAAGGGATTTGAAATCAGGTGCGTCAGAAATATCACCATCAATAATGGTATAAAAAACTGTTGCAACGCCAAGGTCGGTTGAACATTTTACATCAACAATATTTAGAAATTTATACCGGGGATCTCTGACTTGCGAGGAAATAATTTGAGATATTTCTTTTTTTAAAAAATCTTCAACCTTCGGGACTCTTGTTGAGGACATGCTGTTAAATGCTTTGAGCCTCTTCTTTTCTGTCAAAAACTTCTATCTTGTCGCCTGTTCTAATATCTTTGTAGTTCTTAATGCCAACACCACATTCTGTTCCAGATTTAACTTCACCAACGTCATCTTTGAATCTTCTAAGTGAATCTAACTCGCCTTGATGGATAACAACATCATCCCTTAAGACTCTTACAGGTTTATTTTTAAAGATAGATCCTTCTTCGACCACACAGCCTGCGACTTGTCCAAACTTTGGAGAGTTAAATACTTCTAATACTTCTGCTATTCCAACAATTTCTTCTTTAACAATAGGATCTAATAGGCCACTTAGTCTAGCTTTAACTTCATCAATAAGTTCATAAATAATACTATGATAAGACAAAATAATCTCTTCGCTTTCAACAATCTTCTTTGCAGCGCTATCTGATCGAACATTAAAACCTAAAATAATTGATTCTGTAGCTAAGGCCAGATTCGCATCAGATTCTGAAATTCCTCCAACTCCTGATGCAACAACTTTTATGGATGCATCATCATTTCCAATATCAGACAAAGCACCAACAATAGCCTCTGAGGTGCCAGCAACATCAGATTTTAAGATAACATTGAGAACTTTTTTATCAGATTGACCCATGGATTCGAATATATTGCCGAGGCTTTCATCTCTTTGTTTTAATACTTTTCGATCTTTGATTTTATTTTCTCTAAATTCTGCAATTTCACGTGCTTCTTTATCATTCTTGACAACTTGGAAAGTCTCACCTGCATCAGGAACACTGCTAAGACCTAATATCTCTACCGCAAATGATGGAGCAGCACTTTTTAATTTATTTCCATCAGAGCTAATAATACTTTTTACTTTTCCAATAGCAGAGCCACAGACCACCATGTCTCCAACTTTCAAGGTACCATTTTGTACTAGCAAAGTTGCTACAGCACCTCTAAATTTATCTAATTCAGATTCAATTACAACTCCCTGAGCTTGGCCTTCATAGTGAGCTTTGAGCTCTAAAAGCTCAGATTCTAAAACAACGGCTTCTAAAAGTTTATCGACTCCATCACCTTGAAGGGCAGAAACAGGAACCATCTGGATATTCCCACCCCAATCCTCTGGAGTTAAGTCTTTTGCTGCTAAATCTCCTTTTATTCTCTCTACATCTGCTCCCTGAAGATCCATTTTGTTTATCGCGACAACAATAGAAACGCCAGCTGCTTTGGCATGATTAATAGCCTCCTCAGTTTGAGGCATGACTCCATCATTTGCAGCTACAACTAAAATGACAATATCAGTAGTATTAGCTCCCCTTGCTCTCATAGATGAAAATGCAGCATGACCGGGAGTATCTATAAATGTAATAACAGAGTCATCAACTGGAACTTGATATGCCCCGATATGCTGTGTAATTCCTCCAGCTTCCCCATCTACAACTTTAGTCTTTCGAATAAAATCAAGTAAAGTTGTCTTGCCATGATCAACATGACCCATAACCGTAATAACTGGTGCTCTTGCTTTTGGTGTGTCCGTATAATTTATGTTACCAATAATCTCATCTTCTACTGACGAATCACTTAGTGCGATTCCGTTATGACCAAGCTCTTCGGCAACTAGAATTCCTGTCTCTTGATCTATTGAGTCATTTATAGATGCAGCAACTCCCATGCTCATCAAAACTTTTACAACTTCTCCACCCTTTATGAACATAAGCTTAGCAAGTTCGCCAACCTGAATCATATCTGGAACTTCTATATCACGCTTTATGAATTCAATAGGTTTTGCAAATTGATGTTCAGTTCCTTCATTAAAACTTGTTTCACGTCTGGAGTAATCCTTTGCTGCTCTTGATAATTGGTCTTTAACATTGACCCGCGGCTGAGGTTTTTGCTGAGAGGCAGGCTTTGGCTGTTGAGCTTTCTTAGCTGCTTGTTGCTGTTCTTGTTTGATGCGAATAGCCTCTTTAATCTGATCTTCCCTTTTTTGCTGCTGTTCCTTTAAATTTTCAGCAGCTGCTTGCCTTTTTGCTTCAATATTGTCATTAAGGCCATCTGAAGAACTTGGAGAAGGCGAGGTAGGTTGAGAAAGAGTTCCTTTTGATTTAACTTTTACTCCTCCACTGCTTGATGATGAAGTAACAGGAGAGGCTGAAGAACCTTTTCGTTCTTTTAAAGATTTGAGTATTGCTAATTTATCAGCAGGAGTAATTTCATCTGAGGATTTACTATGAGACAGCCCAGCAGCCTTCATCCTCTCTAATAAGGCTTCATCCTTAATTTTTAAGGTTTTTGCGAAATCTTTTACAGTAAGTCCCAAATCAATAACTTCCTTTTATTAATTAAACCAACTTTCTCTTGCTTTCATAATAATATCTGCTGCTTTCTTTTCGTTTATCTCAATTACATCTTGAAGTTCATCTACAGCTAATTCTGCAATATCATCTTTACTTTTAAGAGCTTTGGAAACAAGAGTTTCTACTTCCTCCTCACTAAAGCCTAATTCTGTAAGTGACTCCAAATTTGATTCTTCTAGAGTAATCTCACCCATAGCTTCCATCAAAGCAGCATCTGCTGCTGAGGCTTTTATTTCTTCAGCTCTAGCCTCATCAATTTGCATGGTAGAAGATAACTTTCCATCCTCAGCATAAGCAACATCATCAAAAGTTAAAAACCCTCCTCTGATTAATGCTTCAGCTTCTTTTTCGTCGATGCTCAAATTATCCATTAGCTTAGCTTGAAATTCTGCCTCTACAACTCTTTCTTTCGCCTCAGCCTCATTGCTACTTATAATATTTAACTCCCAACCAACAAGTCTTGATGCTAGTCTAATATTTTGACCTCTTGAGCCAATTGCCAAAGCTAAATTTTCTTCATTCACGGCTAATTCCATAGAGCGGGAATCTTCATCCATGACAATTGATTCAACTTTTGCAGGAGCGAGAGAATTTATCACCATTTGTGCAGGATTATCGTCAAAAATAATAATGTCTATTCTTTCATTTCCCAATTCACCAGAAACTGATTGCACTCTTGAACCACGCATTCCAACGCAAGCTCCAACAGGATCTATCCGTCCATCATTTGTTTTAACAGTAATCTTTGATCTAGAGCCTGCATCTCGAGCGATTCCTCTTATTTCAATAATATCTTCATTAATTTCAGGGACTTCAATTCTAAATAGCTCTGTTACCATTTCAGGACAGGTTCTACTAAGCATTAATTGAGAGCCTCTTCCTTCAATTTCTTTAATCTGTAAAATAGCTCTCATCCTATCGTTAATTTTATATATCTCGCCTGGGAGCAATTGATCTCTTGGAAGAATTGCTTCGACGTCATTTCCGATACCAACAATAATATTGTCCCTTGTAACTCTTTTAACTGTTCCATTCATTAAAGAATTATCTTGAGATTTGAACATTGCCACAATTGTGTCCCTTTCAGCTTCCCTCACTTTCTGCATCATTACCTGACGGGCAGCTTGAGTTTCAATTCGCCCAAAAACAACATTGTCTACATCCTTTGAAAATATTTCACCAACACTCATTTTAGAATCTAATTCTGAAATATGAGTTTCCTTATGAAAGTCTTCAGAATCTTCATTTTCTACAATCCAATGTCTATGTGTGTTGTATTTTCCTGTTGATTGATCAATAGAAACAGATATATCTGCATCTTCATGGAAATGCCTAAGAGATGCGCTAGCAATGGCTATTTCTAGTGCTCTAAATATTATTTCTTCTTCGATACCTTTCTCATTAGAAACAGATTCAACAACTGCTAAAATTTCAATACTTTCCATTATTTATTCGCCCTCATAAGTTCTTCAAAATTAGGTTTTAAACGACACAAATCAAGATCTACGAAGTTTAAGATCATTTTTTCATCTCCGCACTGAAATAAAATCTCATCGTTGCTAATATTTATAAGCTTAGCTACAAGACTTCTCTTACCATCTTTCATCTCTCGTAACTTTAAATCAAAATCCTCTTTGAGAAATGCAGAAAGCTGCTCTACTTTGAATATCTTTCTATCTATACCAGGTGTAGAAACCTCCAACACATAATCTTGATCAAAAAAAGTATCATTTAAAGCAAGTTCATAATTAAGGTCTTTAGCTACCTTTTCACAATCATCTATTGTTGCTCCTGCAATAGCATCGATAAATACTCTTATCGTAGGTCTTTTTTTGCCTCTGACTAACTCTATACCCCATAGATCACAACCGTGGCTTGTGACAACAGGTTCAATCGCAATTTCTAGTTCTTCAATTCTCATATCTCTTAAAAATAAAAATGGGGCAAATGCCCCAGTTCGTATCTCATTTACTGGTAGCGGGGGCTGGATTTGAACCAACGACCTTCGGGTTATGAGCCCGACGAGCTACCAGACTGCTCCACCCCGCATCGCAGAGGATTAGAGTGTATAGAAAGCAAGTACTTAAGGTCAAGTTAATTCAAATTTATTTCGGTATTAAAAAATTATCTTGTTATAATTCTTTGCTTTGCCGAAGTGGTGGAATTGGTAGACACGCTAGCTTGAGGGGTTAGTGAGCGAAAGCTCGTGCGGGTTCAAGTCCCGCTTTCGGCACCAACTTAATCTACAGGAATTTCAGCAGTTTTTGTTGCTTCCTGAATTTCCTCATCAGTAAATAGTACTTCAGTATTGGCATTTTTTAATAGCACTGCTTGGGCTAAATTTAAGATTAGAAAAAGTGCTGCAATTATTGCTGTAACTTTTCCGAGAAAATTAGAAGGTCCAACTGCTCCAAACATTGAATTTGAGGATCCGCCTCCAAAAGCTGAGCCAAGATCAGAGCCCTTTCCCTGCTGCAATATAACTAAAGCAATTAATAAAATGGCTAGTATAATACAGATGATTTTTGTAATTGTAATAATCATTTTTTTACTTTAACTCATTAAAAACATTTGCTATTTGAGCAAATTCTTTTCCATCAAGTGAAGCGCCTCCTATCAAGGCTCCATCAATATGCTCTTGAGCAAATAAAGATGATGCATTCTCAGAGCTTACACTTCCTCCATACAAAACTGATTTTAAATCAATTTTTGGGAAACGAGATTGTACTACATCTTTGATCATTTTATGAACGGAATTTATTTCTTCTGGGTTCGGAATTTTGCCAGAACCAATTGCCCAAACAGGCTCATATGCAATTATCAAGGAGCTAGCCTCAAAAAGATCTTTTAAAGCTTCATCAATCTGAAATTTAAGGACATCATGAGTATCGTTTCTTTCATTTTCTTCAGCAGACTCCCCAATGCATAAAATAGGCATTACAGAATTATTATTTGCCAGAATTAACTTTTTTGAAATTGTTTGATTAGACTCATTAAAAAAAATACGTCTCTCAGAGTGGCCAATTAAACTAAATTTACATCCTAAATCCTTGATCATCGTGGCAGAAATTTCACCTGTTCTCGCCCCAGATTCCACATCACAAATATTCTGAACACCTATCTCAATCCCGGAATCTCCAATCACTTTTCTAATATGATCTATGTATAAAGAAGCTGGCGCAATCCCAATTGATTTAAGGTTTGAATTTGAGAAATTTTTAAAAAAATTCTCAGCCCATTGATCATTAAATTCTAATGAACCATTTAGTTTCCAGTTTGCTATTAATCTCAATGGCATTTCTTATCTTTTAAGAATTTTTTCAATATCTTTTGCATATTTGGTTGCAGTTGCTTCGTCATCTGACTCAATCATTATTCTAATTTTACTTTCAGTGCCAGAGGCTCTCACAAGAATTCTTCCTATAGTGAGGTCCGATTCAATCTCCTTTATTTTTTGTTGGATCTCAGCATCAGACAGGATATCTTTATTAGCAACATCAACATTAATGTTAATTTGAGGCATTTTTTTATAATTTTGCAAAATATCTTCTGGATCTTTTTCTAAAATCAATAAAGAAGATATTACTTTCAATGCTGCTATTGTTCCATCACCAGTGCTTACTAGATCTCTGCAAATAATGTGACCTGAGGGTTCTCCGCCTAACATCCATCCCTCTTTTTTAAGCATTTGGTTAACGTGCTTATCGCCAACATCTGCTCTTTTAAACTTATAACCTAATTTTTTTACTGCCTCTTCAAACCCTAAGTTAGACATTGCTGTTCCAATTATGCCTGACCAAGGCCCAGTTCTATTAGGATTAGCGTATGCTAGGATATACATAATGTCATCGCCATCTAATAGACGGCCTTTTCTGTCAATTAAAACTACCCTATCGCCATCGCCATCTAGGGCAATTCCAAAATCTGCTCTCTGTTTTATTACTTCTTCTTGAACTTTTCTTGGATGAGTAGAGCCACATTCGTTGTTTATGTTATATCCATCTGGTTCAGTACCTATTGAAATAACTTCTGCGCCAAGCTCTCTAAAAATTGAAGGACTGACTTTATAGCATGCTCCATTGGCACAATCTAATACTATTCTTAATGAATCAAAGGAAACATCTGGAGGAACCGTTGATTTGCAAAACTCTATATATCTGTCACCAGATTCATCAAATCTTTGTGCCTTGCCAAGCTCAGCAGTTTTGACTGGTTTAAGTTCGCCCGCAAGTAACTTTTCAATTTTTCTTTCAGCATCTTTAGGAATTTTTTCTCCATTCCCATCAAAAAGTTTAATCCCGTTGTCTAAGTAATTATTATGGGATGCACTTATAACAAGCCCAAACTGGTTACGCAGTGATCTAGTTAAATATGCAACTCCAGGAGTAGGTAATGGTCCAAGCAACCTCACATTGACACCAGCGGCTATAAATCCAGCTTGAAGAGCCGATTCAAGCATATAGCCGGATACTCGAGTATCTTTACCAATAAGAACTGTTTCCCAGCCCATATCTTTTAAAACTAATCCAGAGGCATGGCCTATTTTTAAGCATACCTCGGGCGTAATTTTAGATTCAACTGGACCACGAATCCCATCAGTGCCAAATTTTATAATCATGGAGAAAGATTATAACTCTTCCGCGGGACCCTTTATTGAAGTTTTTTTGGAAGTTTTATTTTTTGGCGTTTTTGGCTCATCCCAATCTTTAGGAGCTCTTGGTTTAGCTCCAGCCATAATATCATCAATTTGATCAGCATCTATTGTTTCATAGGTAAGTAGCGACTCAGCCATAGTATGTAATTTATCGATATTATCTTTAAGGATCTTTGTGGCTTTTTTATAATTAGTATTAATAATTTTTTTAACTTCAATATCAATACTATTAGAAGTTTCACCACCAATGCCTTTTGGAGCCATTGATGCAGATCTTCCTAAAAAAGGACTTGAGTCATCTTCTCCATATTTTAATGGCCCTAAATCCGACATTCCCCATTTAGTGACCATGTTTGTAGCTATACCTGTTGCAACTTCAATATCATTTGATGCCCCAGTTGTTATTGCATCTTTACCATTAATAATCTCTTCTGCTATTCTGCCACCAAAAAGTGCTGCAATTCTACTGTGAAGATATTGCTTGCTTTGCATGTATTTATCTTCCTCGGGTAAAAACATTGTTACGCCAAGCGCTCGGCCCCTCGGAATGATAGTAACTTTGTAGACTGGATCATGTTCTGGACTTAAGCGACCTACTATTGCGTGACCTGCTTCATGATAAGCAGTTATTGTTTTCTGTTCCTCTGTCATAATCATTGACTTTCTTTCAGGCCCCATCATAATTTTATCTTTTGCTAGATCTAAATGGCTTTGGTCAACTTTTTTATCTCCATATCTAGCTGCAAATAAAGCGGCCTCATTAATAAGATTAGCAAGGTCAGCACCAGAAAAACCAGGAGTTCCTCTAGCTATTACTAAAGCATCCACATCTTTTGAAAGAGGGACCTTTTTCATATGAACTTTTAAAATTTGCTCTCTTCCTCTTAAATCAGGCAAATCAACAACAACTTGTCTATCAAAACGCCCAGGTCGGAGCAAAGCAGGATCTAGAACATCAGGTCTATTAGTTGCTGCAACTACAATAACGCCATCATTGCCATCAAAACCATCCATCTCAACTAACAATTGATTAAGTGTTTGTTCTCTTTCGTCATGTCCACCGCCCATTCCAGCTCCTCTATGTCTTCCAACAGCGTCGATCTCATCAATAAAAACAATGCATGGAGAGTTTTTTTGCGCTTGCTCAAACATATCTCTGACCCTTGAAGCGCCTACACCAACAAACATCTCCACAAAGTCTGATCCAGAAATTGAAAAAAATGGAACTTTAGCTTCTCCAGCAATCGCTCTGGCTAAGAGTGTTTTTCCAGTACCAGGAGGACCAACCATAAGAACACCTCTTGGAATTTTACCGCCTAGTTTTTGAAATTTTGTAGGATCTCTTAAAAAATCTACTAATTCTTGAACATCTTGCTTTGCTTCTTCACACCCAGCAACATCTTCAAAAGTTGTGGTGACTTTTCCTCCTTCCATTAACTTTGCCTTACTTTTACCAAATGCCATTGGGCCACCCCTTCCCGACATGCCGCCTTGCATTTGCCGCATGAAGAAAAAGAAAATTCCTAAAAGTAAAAGAATGGGGAAAGCTCCCACCAAAAGTTGCGACCATATTGAAGGCTGCTCTACACTCTCAAAAACAGTAATAACACCATGCTCTTCAATTGCATTATCAACTGATTCATCTTTTTTATAGATGGGATGACGTGTTTCAAATCGGGTACCATCAAGGCGGTCACCAAAAATAGTCATTTGGTCGCCCTTATAAATTACCTTTGCCACTCTGTCAGAAAGAACCTCTTGCTTAAACTGGCTATAGGAAATCATTTCTCTCTTTGAGGAAGAAGCATTTTCCACATTGTTAAAAATAAAAATCAAGGCGGAGCCTAACAAAACCCAAACTAAAGCATTTTTAAAAACTGAATTCATAGTGGTCTTTCTCCGTATAAATAAATTTCGCCTGACTTACTCTTTGATGCAGCAGGTTTATAAGTTTGAACCATATTAAAGCTCTTTTCCATTTCTAATCTTAATTTTTTTAAGAAACTATTTTGAAAAGTTTTAAGAATAAATGCTCCATAACTTTTATCAAGATAGTTTACAGCCGTTTTAAGAGTAATTGAATTTAGCTCGTATATGTTTTCTTTATCAACAGCACTTATACCTGTTAAATTTGGGGCTAAATCAGAAATAACAAGGTCAAATTTTGTTTTTAGTAATGAAATTTCTTTTATTGCGTCGATATTTACAATATCCTCTTGAAAAAAATAAACGCCTTTGACTGGGTCCATGGGTAAAAGATCAACTGCATATACGTTTGATTTGGGTTCTAAGGTTTTTATAAGCTGAGACCAACCTCCAGGAGATGAACCGATATCAAGAACTAAACCGTTACCTTTAAGTGCTTTTGTTTTAATTAATATTTCTTCTAACTTAAATACTGCTCGAGAACGAAAGCCAAGTTTTTTTGCTTTTATAGCCCAGGAATCTGTATGCATATATTTTACAGATGTTTTACTTTCTCAATTTCTAGATCGATTGATCCAGAAGGGGTAGAAATTGAAACCTCATCACCTACATTTTTTCCCATCAGCCCTTGTGCAATTGGTGTTTGAATGGAAATCAAACCTGCTTCTGGATCTGATTCTAAATTACCAACTATTTTATAAGTTATGGATTCATCATTTGTTAGATCATACACATCAATAGTCGCACCAAATACCACCCTACCTGTTTCAGGTATATCTTTGACATCTATAACCTGTGCATTAGCAAGCGCGTGCTCAATTTCTTGAATTTTTGCCTCGATAAACCCTTGTTGCTCTTTTGCGGCATGGTACTCAGCATTTTCTTTTAAATCGCCATGAGCTCTTGCTTCTGCAATAGCTTTAGATATTTCAGGTCTATCTTTAGTCTTTAACTGACGAAGTTTTTCGGCAAGCTTTTGCTCTCCTGATTTAGTTATAGGCAATTTCTCCATCAAACCATTATAACAAATGAAAGAAATTAATTTATTTCTTGAAGAGAATTGTAAATCCAGTCATCTGAACTTGAACCCATTGCTTCTAAAATTGCAAATGCACCAAAAATTGTTGTAACACAAAATAATTTATTTTGTAATGCTGTTCTTCTTATAGAGGCTGAATCCTCTATAGATTGTCTTCCTTCAGTAGTGTTAATTAAAATATTGACTCTATTATTTAATAATTCATCAACAATATGAGGTCTTCCCTCTGTGACTTTGTTAATGATTTGAGCATCATGCCCGAGTTTTTTAATTGCATTAGCAGTTCCTTTGGTAGCAATTAATGAAAAACCTTGGTCTAAAAGTAAGGGAACTAAATTTGGGAGATATTTTTTATCAGATTCTTTAACGCTTACAAATGCTAGTCCTGAATCAGGAAATATCTTATTTGCTGCTCTTTGAGCTTTTGCATATGCTTCACCAAAACTTGAGCCAATGCCCATAACCTCTCCTGTAGACTTCATTTCTGGACCAAGAATAGGATCAACTGCTGGAAATTTATCAAATGGCAAAACGGCTTCTTTTACAAAAAAATAATTTTTTGGCAATAAATTAGAGAAACTAATATCCTTCAAGGTTTTTCCAATCATCGTTTTTGTAGCGGATTTCACTAAAGATTCTCCCAGACATTTTGATATAAATGGAACGGTTCTCGAGGCCCTAGGATTTACCTCAATAATGAAGACATGATTATCTTGAACCGCAAACTGAATATTCATCAATCCAATCACATTAAGCTCTTTAGCAATCATTTTTGCCTGCTTTTCAATTTCCTTAATAATTATTTCCGAGAGACTATATGGCGGCAAGGAACAAGCTGAATCTCCTGAATGAATTCCAGCTTGCTCAATATGCTGCAAAATACCTCCAATCTCAATATCCTTTCCATCGGAAATTACATCCACATCAACTTCAATTGCATCAGTTAAATATCCATCCAGTAGAATTGGTTTTTTATCAGATACTTCAACGGCTTCTTTTAAATACTTTTCAAGTTCAACTTGAGTATGAACAAGCTCCATTGCTCTGCCACCCAGAACATATGATGGTCGAACAACAATTGGAAATCCAATTTCCTCCGACACCTTTATAGCTTCTTTTAGATTTTTTACGGTACTGTTGGGAGGCTGTTTGAGATTTAATTTATGAGCAAGAGCTTGAAAACGTTTTCGGTCCTCTGATCTATCAATAGCATCTACATCTGTACCAAGAATTTTTACATTATTAGACAATAATACTTCTGATAGTTTAAGAGGTGTCTGCCCTCCAAATTGAATAATTACTCCCTCAGGTTTTTCTAAATCAATAATATCCAGAACTTTCTCTTCAGTTATAGGCTCAAAATATAGTCTATTGGATGTATCGTAATCTGTAGAAACAGTCTCCGGATTGCAGTTAATCATAATGGATTCGTATCCCTCTTCCTGAAGTGCAAAAGAAGCATGAACGCAGCAATAATCAAACTCTATTCCCTGCCCGATCCTATTGGGGCCGCTACCTAAAACAATAACTTTTTTATTATTCGTTGGTCGAGATTCACATTCTCCCTCATATGCTGAATACATGTATGCAGTTTCGGTAGCAAATTCTGCAGCACATGTATCGACTCTTTTGAAGGTAGGAGTAACCCCTAATTTTTTTCTAAAATCTCTTACTTCTTTTGTAGACGAATTTGTTAAGTCAGCAATTCTTCTATCAGCAAAACCCTTTTTTTTAAGATTAAGCATTTTATCAAAATCAATCTCATTTAAATTAATGCCCTGTAAGATATTTTCTTCATCAATAAGATCAATGATTTGATGTAAGAACCAAAAGTCAATTCCGGTCAATTGATTAATTTTGTAAGCATCCCAACCAAGTCTTATTGCCTCCGCAACATATAAAATTCTTTTTGATCCAGCAAAAGTAAGTTGATAACGCAGGGTTTCAATTTGATTAGAAGAATTTTCTAAAATGTTTTCAAAACCATGTAAATCCTCTTCCAGACTCTGAATGGCTTTTTGAAGAGATTCTTTAAAAGTTCTTCCAATTCCCATAACTTCACCAACAGATTTCATTTGAGTCGTGAGCCTATCATTCGCTTGAGGGAATTTTTCAAAGGCAAACTTAGGGATTTTGGTAACTATATAATCAATAGAGGGTTCAAATGATGCTGGTGTAAGACCATTAGTAATATCGTTCTTTAATTCATCTAATGTAAATCCTACTGATAGCAAGGCAGCTACCTTAGCAATTGGAAAACCTGTTGCTTTTGAGGCCAGTGCAGATGATCTGCTTACTCTTGGATTCATTTCAATAACAACAACTCTTCCATTTTCGGGATTAATGCCAAACTGAACATTACTCCCACCTGTCTCTACCCCTATTTCTCTTAAGATTTTGAATGATTGATCTCGTAAAATCTGATACTCCTTATCAGTTAACGTTTGTGCTGGAGCTACAGTGATTGAATCACCAGTATGAACTCCCATGGGATCAAGGTTTTCTATGGAGCATATAATTATGCAGTTATCATTTTTATCTCTGACCACCTCTAACTCATATTCTTTCCATCCTAGTAAAGATTCATCAATTAACAGCTCTGTTGTTGGAGAAAGATCTAGTCCTTTTTCACAAATTTCTTTGAATTCCTGAATATTGTAAGCTACTCCTCCTCCTGATCCACCGAGCGTAAATGATGGGCGAATAATGCATGGAAACCCAAGATCTTCTTGAACAGTTAAAGCCTCCTCCATTGAATGGGCAATTCCAGATCTGGGAGTCTCAATACCTATACCTTTCATAGTTTTATCAAATAGTTCTCTATCTTCTGCTTTATCAATGGCTTCTCTTGATGCCCCGATTAACTCAACATTATATTTTTTTAGAACCCCCTCTTTCGCCAAGGTTAAAGCTGTATTAAGACCAGTTTGTCCTCCCATAGTGGGCAATAATGCATCAGGACGCTCTTTTGCTATTATTTTTTCAATTGATTTCCAGTGAATTGGTTCAATGTAAGTTGCATCTGCAAGGAGAGGATCAGTCATAATTGTTGCAGGATTAGAATTAACTAAAATTACCCTAAAGCCCTCAGCTTTAAGTGCTTTACAAGCCTGTGCACCAGAGTAATCAAACTCGCATGCTTGACCTATTATTATTGGTCCAGCGCCGATGATCAAAACAGATTTAATATCAGTTCTTTTTGGCATGATTTTCAATCATTAAGTTAAATTTAATAAAAAGCTCTTCTAGTTCATGCGGTCCTGGGCTAGCTTCTGGATGGCCTTGGAAGCTAAATGCAGGCTTATCCTTGAAAGCAATACCTTGCAAACTCTCATCAAAAAGTGAGATGTGACTGGGTTCAATATTTGTAGGCAAGCTTGATATGTCAACTGCAAAGCCGTGATTTTGGCTGGTTATATGAACTATCTTTGACTGAAGATCTTGCACAGGATGATTGGCGCCATGATGGCCAAATTTCATCTTGTATGTTTTGCATCCCCCAGAAAGAGCTAACAGTTGATGGCCTAAACAGATTCCAAAAATTGGCATATTAATATTAAGCAGTTGTTGAATTAAGTGGATGGCATAATCGCATGGCTCAGGATCTCCTGGTCCATTAGATAAAAATACTCCATCAGGTTTATGCTTCAGAAGTTCATCAAAACTAATTTGAGCATTTACTACTTGTACTTTTCCAACATGTTTTCTTAATAGCCTTAAGATATTTTTCTTAACTCCAAAATCAATAGCAACGATAAGTTTGTCATCTTTTACTTCTTGATAATTAGGCCAAGTTCCCTCATCCCAAGTGAAGGTATTTTTAGTTGAGACTTTTTTAGCAAGATCGAGGCCCTCCAATCCACCAAAGTCGTTCAGAGCCTCCTTAGCTATGGACAAGGAACTTTTATCTCCTGGTGCTATACATGCTTTCAATGAACCGTGATCTCTGAGCTTTGCAGTTAATGCTCTTGTATTTATGTTTGAAATTCCAATAGTTTTTTTTGATTTAAGAAAGCTCTCCAGAGATTGTGTTGCTCGCCAATTACTATAATGATCTGGCAAATCTTTTATGACAATTCCCGAAGCGAAAATACTATCAGATTCATTATCTTCATCATTAATTCCAGTGTTGCCAATATGAGGATGGGTAAAAGCTATAATCTGCTTGGCATATGAAGGATCTGTAATAATCTCTTGATAACCTGACATAGAGGTATTAAAAACAATTTCTCCAACTGATATCTCCTTTGCACCAAAGCCGGTGCCTTCAATAACAGAACCATCCTCAAGGACTAAAATAGCTTGAAAAGACACTAATTTTTCTCCTTATGAAAGGGAGAAAAGAAAGTAAATAATTGTGAAAATTTTGAATTTAATGAGCTAAAATTATGCGCTAACATTAAAAGGATACTTTATATTGATATGTTCCTAAGGTCCATAAAATTTTTAAAAAAATGAGCATAAATTTAAAAAATACTGATCAAATATCAAAGATGCAGATTGCAGGCCAATTGGCAGCTGAAGTGATCGAAATGATTGAACCTTTCGTGGTGCCTGGAGTAAGCACTGAAGAATTAGATAAAATATGTTACGAATTCATTGTAAATCAACAAAAGGCAACCCCAGCAAATATCGGATACAACGGATTTGAAAAAACTATTTGCTCAAGTATTAATCAGGTTATTTGTCATGGTATTCCATCTGAGAAGAAAATTCTAAAAAATGGAGATATCATCAACATTGATGTAACGGTTATTCGTGATGGATGGCATGGCGACACATCAAAGATGTTCTTAGTTGGAAAGACGCAGCCTCATAATGAAAGATTAGTAAAAGTAGCCCAAGAATGCTTGTATAAGGCAATTGATATCGTCAAGCCAGGCGCTCATTTAGGTGATATAGGTGCAGTGATTCAAGAGCATGCTGAGAAAAATCACTATTCAGTAGTTGAAGACTATTGTGGCCATGGTATTGGAAAGGTATATCATGAAGATCCCCAAATCCTGCATTATGGAAAATTTGGGAGAGGAATTGAGATTCAAGAAGGCATGTGTTTTACAATTGAGCCTATGATCAATCAGGGATCAAAATATACAAAAATACTTAGCGATGGCTGGACTGTAGAAACAAAAGATGGAAGAAATTCTGCTCAATGGGAACATACTCTTGCGGTGACTTCATCTGGCGTAGAGGTTCTTACTAAGCGGCGTGAAGAATCCTTTTGATAGAGTCATTAGAAAAAATAAATCTTGAATTTGAAAATAATTATCAAGATATTTTTAACGCGCCTAAATTAGCTCAAAAATACTTAAATAAAAGATCTGATATATTCGATGAGTTAATTATTGATGAATTCTTAAAAAGAAAACTTGAGAAGGATTTTGCAATAGTTGCCCTAGGAGGCTATGGTCGAAAAGAACTATTTCCCTCTTCTGATATAGACCTGTCAATAATCCAGTTAATTAAAAAAACTGAAAAAATTGATGATATTAAAGATTTTATTGGATGGCTTTGGACCCTAAACGTAAAAATAGGTCATTCAGTCAGGACCATTAAAGATATTGATGCAATTACTAAATCTGATTTAAAAGAGTTTACCTCGTACCTTTCCAATCGAATCATCTACTGCAATAAGAATAAGATTAATTATTTAAGGCACAATTTAAAAAAAATCTCTTCTAATTGGAACAAAGCTAAATTTTTTAAAGCAAAGAAATTAGAGCAACAGAGAAGATATCAATCTTTTGACTCAACAGAATTTAGCCTTGAGCCAGATTTAAAAGAATCGCCGGGATGCTTAAGGGACTTTCAAACTGCTTTCTGGATACTCGAACATTGCTTTGAAATAGAAAAACTAGAGGATTGTATAAGAACTAAGCTATTTAATAAGAAAGAAATTGAAAATGTCAAAAGATCCTATAGCCATATTAAATCTTTAAGATTTATATTGAACTTAAACGGCAACTCCAATCGAATAAGTTTTGAGAATCAACTTTTGCTAGCAAAAAAATCAAAACTGGAGTCCTCAAAACAATCTTCAGCTGTTGAAAAGTTTATGAGGGCCTTTTTTTTGCATGCATCTAATCTGTCAGATTTCAATGAATTAGTTTTTCAAGCCTATGAAGATCAGTTAACTATTCTTAAAAGACCATATTCTAGGGATTTCTATGTTTTCAAAGACCGATTAGGGATTTCTGATCGAATTGATCTAGTTGATAAGCCAGAATTTATTTTGGAGAGCTTAATAAAAGTAGGAAAGTTGAAAAAAATCAATGGTTTAGATTTTAAATCTATCAAGAAAATTCAATCTGCTCTAACTAAGATTAATCCAAATTATTTTCTTTCTCCTCAAGCTGGAAACCAATTCATTGAGATTTTAAAATCAACAACAAATCTTTCCACGATTCTAAAAAAACTCAAGCAGTTAGGCCTACTAAGACTTCTCATTCCTGAATTTGGAGAAATCGAAGGTCAGATGCAATTTGATATGTTTCATATATACACAGTAGATGAACATACCTTTAAGGTGGTTCGTAGCATGAGGCAAATGCAGATTGGGAAAGTGGATGAGGCTCTAAAAATCGAACATGAGCTTATAAATAAATTGCCAAAAATTGAACTTTTATATCTTGCTGGCATATTTCACGACTTGGGCAAAGGAAAGGGAGGCAATCATTCTGAGATAGGTAAAAAAATAGTAAATCAATTTTGTGAAAGGCTTAACTTTTCTATTCATGATACTGAATTGTTATGTTGGCTAGTGAAAAATCATCTATTAATGTCCTCTGTTTCTCAGAAAGCCGATGTTCATGATCCTGAAACCATAAAGAATTTCATCAAGCAAGTAGACACAACTGAAAAACTTAATTACATCTATATGCTCACAATTAATGATATTCGTGGAACCAATCCGAATTTATGGAATTCATGGAAACATGACTTGTTAAAGCAACTCTTCATGTCATCTAGAAAAAAATTAAATTTAGACGAAAGACAATCTAATGATTCAATAATTAAAGAGAGAAAATTAAGTTCAATTGAATCAATACTTGAGGCTAAAAATGAATTTTTAATAAAAGTTTGGAATCAATTGTCAGATGCCTATTTCTCAAAATATCAGATTCAGCAACTTTCAGATCAAGCAAAGACAATTGCAAACTCAGAAGGAAAAACATCGATACTTATCAAAAGCAGAAAAAACTTAATCGAGATTTTTATCTTTACTTCAAATCAACCAGGTCTATTTTTCAAAACTGTTCAGAGCTTTGAACATCTATCTATTGAAACGATAGATTCAGATATTCACACAACGGATGATGGATTGTATGCATTGAACACTTTTATATGTAGGCACAAAATTCTTGGTGGCAACTTAATACAAAGGGACATACAAAATATTCAGAAAAAAATTATAGCTGCGATTGACTCTGAAAATTCAAAATCAGTTACCAAAGCTAAACCTAAAACTAAAAAAGTCTTTGAGTATCAAACTAAAGTTCATATAACTAATTCTTCAATAAAAAATATTAGCCTCATAACATTAGAAACATTAGATAAACCGAATTTACTTTCAGAGGTTGCAAAAATATTCTTAGATCATGGTGTTAGTATTGATTCTGCTAGAATTACAACACTTGGTGAAAAAGTAGAAGATAACTTTACAGTGAGTGACGAAAAGACAAAATCAGCAATTAGTAAAAATAAAGCACAGGAGATACAAAAAAAATTAAAAAGTCTCTAAAACTTCAATATAAATTGAGACCTAATATAATAGGCCTATGAATAATTTTCCTTTAATTGGTGTTGGTATTGCAACCAAAGGCAAATCTGGTAAGACGCTGGATGCTTATTTTCCATTTATTTTGTTCAAAAATGGTAAAAATAAGCTTGATAAGCATTTTCAGCAATGTAATGACTTAATTAAAAATGATCTGATACAAATAGAAAACATTAGTTTGCTAGATATTGATGACGAAGAATTTAATAACTCTTTTTCTAACTTAGCAAAGAATAAAATCATCGTACTATTTAGAATTTCAGAGGACAAACCGATAAAAAGTATTGAAGAGGCATACTTAAAACTACATCTAATTTCTTATAAATTTTTCCTTCCAAATTCTTTAAATCTTGAGAATTTATTTGAAAATTTAGAAAATGTTGCTTGGACAAATCAAGGACCAATTGAGATTGAGGGGATTGAAAAAGAAATTCTTCTTGCTAAGAGCACTAATCGATCTCTTGAGATCAAATCATTAGATAAGTTCCCTCCTCTAACCGATTACATTATTCCACCCGGTGTTAGGATTGCTGATACAAGTAGAGTTAGACTAGGGGCATATCTTAGCGAGGGCACAACCGTAATGCATGAAGGTTTTGTCAATTTTAATGCTGGCACCTTGGGGGCTGCAATGATAGAGGGAAGAATTTCTGCAGGAGTTCTTGTAGGAAAAAATTCTGATTTAGGCGGTGGATGCAGTACCATGGGAACTCTTTCGGGAGGCAATAATATTAAAATCTCTATTGGTGAGAATTGTCTCTTAGGTGCCAATTCAGGTTTAGGAATTCCAATAGGAGATAACTGCATTGTAGAAGCTGGGCTTTACATTACTGGCGGTTCAAAAGTTACTAAATTTTCTAAAAATAATGAACTTGAATCTGTTGTAAAAGCATCACAGCTGGCTGGTGAGGACAACCTATTATTTATAAGAAATTCTCAAAGTGGAGCCATTGAAGCGAGAATTAATCCAAAATCTATTGCTTTAAATGAAACGCTTCACAAAAATTAAAAATTTATGTCCGCTTTAAAACTAGCTCAATCACTCATTCAGATAAAATCTGTATCGCCCTATGATGAAGGCTGTTTTGATCTAATTGAGACAGCGCTAGTGCCGATGGGGTTTGAAATTGAGAGAATACCAGAGCTTAACTGTGAAACATTATTAGCAAAATTTGGAGATTCTGGAAAAGTGTTTTGCTTCCTAGGACATACAGACATAGTTCCTTCAGGGCCTGAGGAAGAATGGATGTCTCCTCCATTTGAAGCAAAAATTATTAATGGAGAGCTTATAGGGAGAGGCGCAGCTGACATGAAAGGTAGTGTTGCTGTATTTATTGAATCAGTAAAAAATTTTTTAAAAGATCATCCTAAGCCTAATTTTCAAATTTGGATAATGTTAACAAGTAATGAAGAAGGTGAGCCCGAAGATGGAAAAATTGATACCTTAATTAATTCATTAACTGCTCAAAATAAATTTATTGATTATTGTTTGGTAGGTGAGGCAAGTTCCTCTGAAAGTGTTGGAGATGTTCTTAGGATTGGTAGGAGAGGATCTTTAAGCGGAAATCTTAAGTTAATTGGCAAACAAGGCCATGTTGCATATCCACAAAAAGTATTGAGTCCAATCCTTGAAGCAGGTCCAATTATCAATGAACTCAATCAAACCGTATGGGATGATGGCAATAAATTTTTTGACCCAACTTCTTTTCAAATTTCAAACATAGAATCTGGAACTGGTGCTTCAAATGTTGTGCCAGGAAATTTAAAAATGTTGTTCAATTTTAGATTTTCTCCAGAATCAACAGCGGAATCTTTAAAAGATAGATTTACTAAGATTCTTAGCAAATCAAAATGTAAATTTGAAATTGAGTGGACATTAAATGCAAATCCTTATTTAACAGAAAAAACTCACCTTCTCTCAATTATACAAACGGCTTTAAAAAAAATTAATGGGAAGGAAGCTGAGGTTAATAATGGAGGCGGTACATCAGATGGAAGATGGGTTGCGCCTTCTGGCGCAGAAGTGATTGAGCTCGGACCTAAAAACTCAACCATTCATCAAATTGATGAAAGAATATCTTTAAAAGATTTAGATAAACTTCAAGAAATTTATCAACAAATTCTTATTGAAACTAACAATACAATTAATTAGTTGCTCTACTCTTTTGCGGTTTTTATAACAAAAGATAAGACAATCAATGCAAAAGCTATGATCAAATAATATTGAATCATAAATTCAAAAATTGGTGAGATTGTCTCTAGACCTCCATCAAGTGCCTCTCCACCAAGTAGTCCGGCAAGAACCCCACCTATTGCGCTTGCTAGGAACCAAAGGCCAAACATTTGACCCATATATCGCTTGGGACCATATCGAGAAAAAGCTGATAAACCAATTGGAGATAAGGCTAATTCACCCCATGTTTGCAAAAGATATGTTAATAAAAGCCACTGCATGCCAACTGGAGATGACTCAAGTGCAATTTTTACTGCAATAATCATCACAAAAAAACTAAGCGCCATAAACAAAAGTCCAATTGCAAATTTTAATGGCAATGACGGATCTAAATTTCTTCTTGCTAATTGAGCCCAAATTCCAGCAAAAATAGGTGCAAAAAGCACCACGATTACTGGATTTGCAAATTGCAACCACCCTACCGGAATCTCATATCCTAAAATTGCTAAATTTGTGTAGTCTCTGGCAAAAATATTCAATGAGCCTGCAGATTGATCGAAACCAGACCAAAAGGCCGCAGCACCTATAAAAAGTAAAAATAACAAAATTAAGTTTTTTCTTTCCTTAGCATTTAGTCCTGCAAAAATAAAAAGATATAAAAAATATAAACCAGCAATAATCGTAAGAAAATATGCAAATTGTTCTGCAAAAAATCTCGGGTCGATAGCAAAAAACCCTAGCAGGCCTGCTCCAATAACTGCAAACATTCCTATCAGGGAAACTTTCAAGTAATTTGTATACTTTTTACGCTTTTCATCTGACATTTCATTAGGATGCATGCCTGCGTCACCTAATAAATTTCTATGTTTGATATATTGTATAACGCCAAATGTCATTCCAATCCCTGCGGCGCCGAAACCCCAATGCCAACCTATTTTTTCCCCTAGCCATGAGCATATTAAAAATCCAAGGGTTGAGCCTATATTGATAGACATATAAAAAATTGTATAACCGGAATCTCTTTTATCATCCTGACCTTCATAAAGTTGACCAACAATCGTTGATATATTTCCTTTGAGTAGGCCGGTACCCAAAACTACAAAGATGAGACCTAGGAAAAATGTCTGTTCAAGAGGAATTGCTAGAGTAAAGTGCCCTAAAGCAATAATTAAAGCGCCAATTAATACCGCCTTTTGATGCCCTAAAATATTATCTGCAATCCATCCACCTGGAACGACCATAAAGTAAACCATGCCAGAATAAATACCATAAATAGCCTGTGATTCAACTTGTGACCAACCAAGTCCTGGATTAAAACCAGTAGCAGCTCCTGTCATATACAAAACTAGTAATGCCCTCATGCCGTAGTAAGACATACGCTCCCACATTTCAGTTAAAAACAGAGTTCTCAATCCAATTGGGTGACCAAAAAAAGTATTACTTGTATTCATATTATTTGAGTTATGATTTAGACAAATACTATATCAAACTAATGGAAAAAACACCTTACGTTGGGCCCCTTCTAAGAATCGTAGCCTCAGTTTATGATTTCTTTTTATTACTAGGTGTTTGGTTTCTTGTAGGCTCAATTGCACTATGGCTTAATGGAGGAAAAACCCTTAATCCTGCTCTTGGAATGCTATTAGTCTTTTTAAGCGGATGGGCTTTTTATGCATATTTTTGGATAAAGAGCGGGCAGACACTTGGGATGCAAGTTTGGAAATTCAGAATTATTAATACTGATACTAGCCAAGACAAAATTACTCTAAAGCAAACCTTTCTTAGATATACAGTCAACTGTGGAATATTGGCTCTTCTGGGGATACCGCTATTTCTGATATATGTAAACTCAAAAAAACTTGCTGTAAACGATATCCTATCTATGACGAAGCTAGAAAAAATTTAATTAAATTTTTTGAAATCTATAGGTTCCAATACCAAATAAAATTGTTATTGGCAAAAGATATGCTATTGCCATAGGCAGTTGGTAAGTTAGAAATGATGCAATACTTAAATCTTTTACCAAGTCATAAATAAATCCGATTGAGATACCAAGAACGATTTGACTACCAACTCCACTAGATCGTGTACTGTCAAACATCAAACTACCTGCCAAAAAGATTATCGCAATAATTGATATTGGTAAGAATAGTTTTGCGTATATTAATGAATCGATTTTTTGCAGATCATCACCGGAAAGATATGCTTTCCTTAAAGACAACAAAGAATACAAAGAAGAATTTTCTAAAGTATTACTTGATAGAAAAAAAGAACTAGGAAAATCAAAAATTTTTTGGGTAGTTTTATCAGTTATATATAATTCGCCATTTTCTAAATTACCCTCTAAGTAATTGTCAGAGGAGCTAATTCGTTGCTGATTATCAAATTCTACTACTTGAATTGCTCGAACTTCTGAATCATTTATTCGCTTGAGACCAATCAAATTTTTATCTGTTATTTCCCATTGAACTTCCTCGCTGGACTGAAAAGGTTGATTGAGTAATTTAGATTTTTTTGACAGATCTAAAAACACTGTCTCATCAAAAAATATCAACATAAAAGAAAAAATTATTGGTCCTAATCCTGATACAAGAACAATTTTTATAGGGGAAAATCCTGCTGATCTTAAAAATACTAGATTTCCCTGCTTATTAAATATGGAGAGTGCAATCAAGGTACCAATCAACATTGAACTCTCCAAGTATTGCATACCTTTATTAGGTTGTTCATAAAGCAAGACACTAAAAATTGTAAAAAAATCTTTCTCAGCAGATATGTTTTCAAGCTCAAGGACAAGAGTTACTGAAAAATCAAGAAAAAGCATTACAGTCCATACCATGGCTGAAATTACAAAACTCTTCTTTATAAGATGCCTAGAGTAAGTATTAAATATATTTTTCATGGTGAGCTAAGCCAAACTAAAAGAAAAAATATTAAAAAGATTATTACAATGATTTTTATTCTTGAATTAAAAAGAAGATTCTTAAATGAAATTCTTCCATCTAACATAAATAGCAGGCCTCCAAAAGTTAAAAATATCAGATGAACAGGCCAAAGGAAGTAATAAAATATATCAAAGTTATCTGAGTAACTCTCCCTAAATCCAACCAATGTACTTAGATAAAATATGTAAATTAATATGCCGGTCACAAGACTGCCTTCTCTTCCTGATCGTGGATTTTCTTTACCAAAAACAAAGCTAAGCAACATTAATGCTATGAGCATCAATGGTATGCTGGCATTCCATTGATTCTGTATAAAATTAGATCGATTCTTGTAATCAAGCAATTTTGAGAGAGAAAGTGAATTACTTGAGGGTTGTTCCACTTCAATTGAGTGAGTTAATTTTTTAAAAGAAGCATCTATTTTATTAGCACTATTTATATCTGGATAAATATATCCATTTTGAAAATTCAAAATCATTTTTTCATTCTGATTTGAAATTAAGAGTAATTCAGCTTTAATGAGTGACAAACTCGGATCATCTTGAACAAAAAATGTGACATCCGTCATTCGACCTCCATCATATGATTCAAAGAAAAGATAACTTCCCCTTTCATCTAGATTTACCAACGTTTGAGGCTTGAGCATCGAAAGCTTATCTTCATAGGATTGTTCAGCTATCAAGCTTTTCGATAGTGCCTTTCCGTATGGAGCTAAAAAAATACTTATTATCGAACATGTAATCAAAGCAATTACAAAAAATGGTGTGATGTGTTTGATAAGTTTTAATCGAGATGCTCCTGCAGAAAAATAAGCATAGATTCCATTGGAGTTATAAAGCTCTGATATAACTAACAAGAGACTCAAAAAAAATGCAAATGGAATTAGCAATCCTAAAAAATCAGGCAATCTAAATAAAATCACTGTAAAAATAATATCTGGATTCAGGGTTCCTGCTGCAGCTTGTTCAAAATATCCAACAAGTCTAGATGAAAAGATTAAAGCAGTAAGGATAATTAAGATTACAGAAAAACTCTTAAAAATCTGAGAATTTAAATGAATTGCAAGAATATTCTTTTTATACATGCCTTTAGCGATCTTGATGCATTACAATAATTATCTTATCAGTAATTTTTATTAGGAGTATGGTTTATGGCTTACAAAGTCTTATCAAGTCTAACAGCAAACAATATTAATTCTGCAGATCTACTAAAAGTGAAAACAGATCTCTTAATTATTGCTGTTAATAAAAAAACATCGTCAGCAAGTGAACTCAAGGCACTGCAATCTAATCCACAATCTTTGATGAAAGAGTCAATCAAAGAAATTAATAGTGGATCGAGAAAATCTATTTTTCTGCCTGCTCCAGTGAAGGTAGCTGCTAAAAATATTTTGTTAATTAAAGAGCCAGACTCAAAAGCGGCCAGTTTTTTAGTTCTTCGATATTACGAAGAAATCATGAGCCTAGTTAAATCAGCTAAAGCAAAAGATTTTGCTTACCTGATGAGCTCGACCACTTCAAAAGACTTTGATTTAGTTTGGGCAGCTGAAGTTGCAGCTCGAACATTTGAATCTGCAGCTTATACTTTCAATGCAACTAAAAATAAAACTGCGAAGCCAGTAACTGTTAAGAAAGGAACTATTTTAATTGGGGGCTTAACGTCAGCTAAACTTAAAGCTGTTAAAGCTGCTGTCAAGCTTGGTCATGCTGTTGGCGAGGGTATGAATGCAACTAAGCACCTTGGTGACTTACCAGCAAATCATTGCACCCCAAGGATAATTGAACGCAAAACAAAAGCACTCAAGAAAGATTTTCCAGCCCTCAAGATATCTAGTCTTAATGAAAAAGATATGGAACGATTAAAAATGGGATCGTATTTATCAGTTGGAAGAGGTAGTGATGAGCCATCAAGAATGATGACCATTGAGTACAAAGGTGGTGCCAAAAATAAGCAGCCCATTGTATTAGTCGGAAAAGGAATTACATTTGATACAGGTGGAATCTCTATTAAGCCTAGTCCAGCGATGGATGAAATGAAATGGGATATGTGTGGAGCAGCTTCTGTATTTGGAATTATGCAAACACTTGCTAGGCTTAAAGCTAAAGTTAATGTTGTAGGTTTGCTGGTTTGCGCAGAAAATATGCCTTCTGCTCATGCTACTAAACCTGGTGATGTTGTAACTTCAATGTCAGGACAAACCATTGAAATTTTAAATACTGATGCCGAAGGTAGGCTGGTTCTATGTGATGCGTTAACTTACTCAAAGAAATTCAAACCTAGCCATGTTATTGATATGGCAACCCTAACAGGTGCTGTAGTGATTGCGCTTGGAAGCCCTGCTACTGGTGTTATGGCCAACAATCAACCTCTTGCAGATAAAATCTTAGCTGCTGGTGAAAAATCTGGTGATAGAGCTTGGCAACTTCCACTGTGGGAAGAGTATGCACACTGCACCAAAACAAATTTTGCTGATCTCGCAAACATTGGGGGTGGAAGGGAAGCTGGTACCATTCATGCTGCATCTTTCTTATCTAACTTTACTAAAGATTTTAAATGGGCCCACATGGACATTGCAGCGAGTGCATGGAATGGTGGTGCGAAAAAGGGTGGCACTGGTAGACCGGTACCTTTATTAGCCGAATTAATTTTAAATGGAAATTTATAAGAACTTATTAGATCTTAAGAATTAATGGATAAGAAGCCATATGATCCATCTGATATAGAGCAAAAGCTTTATAAAGCATGGGAAGATTCTGGCCTCTTTGCACCAGGAGATAATCCTGAAGCTTATTCACTTGCTATACCCCCTCCAAATGTGACTGGAACATTGCACATGGGCCATGGATTTCAGAATGCCATCATGGATTGTTTAATTCGATACTATCGAATGTCTGGTAAAAATACTTTATGGCAAGTTGGAACAGACCATGCTGGCATTGCAACTGAGATGGTTGTCGAAAGGCGACTCAATGCTGAAGGAAAAACAAAAAGTGATATCGGTAGAGAGGCTTTTGAAGAAGAAGTTTGGAATTGGAAGAAAGTCTCAGGTAATAAAATTACATCTCAACTTAGACGATTAGGATCAAGTCTAGATTGGAGTTCTGAACGATTCACCTTAGATGAAGAATATCAGCATGCCGTTTTAAGTGCATTTATTCAATTGTTTGAAGAAGGCCTTATTTACCAGGGTAAGAGGCTTGTGAATTGGGACCCTGTATTAGAAACTTCTCTTTCTGACCTTGAGGTGGTGAATAAAGATCTCACAATTAAAATTTGGGAAATAAAATATCAACTTGAAGCAACTGATAAATTTGTGACTGTTGCAACAACAAGACCAGAAACGCTGCTTGGAGATATGGCACTAGCAGTAAATCCCTCTGATAAGAGATTTTCGCATCTCATTGGTAAGAAAGCTTCATTGCCATTATGTAATAGGCTTATACCCATTGTTGCAGATAGTTATGTAGACCCAGAATTTGGAACCGGGGTCGTTAAAATTACTCCCGGTCATGATTTTAATGATTACGATTTAGGGAAGAGACATGGTCTTCATATGGATGAAGATTTTCAGTGTCATTCCGGTGCTGAAGATGATTTTGTTCCTATTTCTATCTTTAATAAAACTGTTGCAATTATTGGTGTAGCTCCGAAAAAATTCCATGGCATGGATAGATTTGAAGCCCGCAAAGTAATTCTCGAGGATTTAAAAAAAGAAAAGCTTCTTATGTCTGAAAAAGAATATGAAAGCACTTTGCCCTACGGAGATAGATCAGATCAAATTCTTGAACCTCTGCTAACAGATCAATGGTATGTAGATGCAAAAACACTTGCAAAACCTGCTATTGATGCTGTCAAGTCTGGAGAAATACAATTTGTACCGGCTAATTGGGAAAAAACTTATTTTCAATGGATGGATAATATTCAAGATTGGTGCATCAGCAGACAATTATGGTGGGGACATAGAATTCCAATTTGGTACGATGAATCTAATAAACCACATGCAGGCTTTTCTGAGAAAGATGTTAGAGAAAAGCATAATTTAAAAGGCAAACTGCGCCAAGAAGAAGATGTCTTAGATACTTGGTTCTCTTCTAGTCTTTGGACATTTGCAACAATGGGATGGCCTGAAAAAAATGAAAAATTAAGCCTATTTCATCCAACAACAACATTGGTTACTGGCTTTGATATCATATTTTTTTGGGTGGCAAGAATGATCATGATGACCAAGCACTTCATGAAAGAGGTTCCGTTTAAAGAAGTCTACATAACCGGTCTTATTAAAGATGAAAATGGACAGAAAATGTCTAAATCAAAAGGAAACATCCTTGATCCAATTGATCTCATAGATGGAGTTTCTTTAGAGGAGCTTCTGGCCAAAAGAACTGAGGGCATGATGCAGCCACAACTCAAAGAGAAAATTATCCAACAAACAAAAAATCAGTTTCCTGAGGGCATCGAAAGTTATGGCACGGATGCATTACGATACACCTTTTACTCTCTTGCCTCTCCTGGTAGAGATATTAATTTTGATATAGGCAGAATTAAAGGCTACAGAAACTTTTGTAATAAAATTTGGAATGCTTTTAGATTTATTGAAATGCAAATTACTAATCATAGCTATCAATCTAGCGAAGGCTCAAAAGATATTTTTTCCGACTGGATGGCATCCAAAATTTATCAAACTGCTAAGAATTGCCAAACGCACATAAAACAATATCGGTTTGATTTGGCCTCAGCAGAGATTTATGAATTAGTATGGTCAAATTTCTGTGACTGGTATATTGAATTTTGCAAAGTTGCCATACAAAAGTCTGATAATGCTGGCCAAACAAACAGTTTAATAAAAAATTTAATTACAAACTTCTATAGCATCCTTGAATTGTTGCATCCTTTTATGCCGTTTATCACTGAGGAGCTCTCTTCTAAATTGGCTGATTTGTCAAAGTTAGAAAAGTCAGGATATTTGGTTGAAAATGGCTTTAATCATACTAAAGCATCCAATCAAAGCAATGAAATACAATTAGATAAGATAATAAATATTATTTCTGCCCTCAGAGTCATAAGGGCAGAAAATCAAAACATTAAAAATGAAACGTTAAATCTCATTATTTCAAATGATCTAAACTCAGACACACAATCAATTATTAGTGAAAATGAGGGGGTGATCTCGGGTATAGCAAAATTAGGCAAAATTGAATTTTCTGATCAGGTGCCAGCCGAATCAATTGAAAAAACTATGGATGGATACAAAATAATCATTCCATTGGAGGGATTGATTGATCCAGAGGAAGAAATTGCAAGACTGCAAAAGGAGCTCGCTGATGTAGAGAATGATATTAAAATTATTAACGCTAAACTAGCTAACAAACAATTTGTCGATAAAGCACCAGCAGAGGTTGTGAAAAAAGAAAAAGTAAAAATCTCAGATGCTGAAAGTAAAAAAACAATGTTAGAAAAAAGTATTGCTAAGCTTCAGCCTTAGACTGACTCATTAGAAAATCTCTAATAGCTGCACCAACTATTGAAGGTTCAGCATAAGTAATATCATGCTTGCCTCCTTCCAACACTAGTAACTCAGATTGAGGAATATAAATCATCAGCTCTTTACTTCCTATAAATGGAACAACTTCATCCTCAGTTCCCCAAATAGTCAGGATTGGCTTGTTTAAATTTCCTACATCAACAAACATTTCCTGAGTACTAAATAAATTAAAATTGCGAGCAGTTGATAATAAAGCATCAATGAAGCCTTTATATTGCATTTGCACTCCTGCTTTTTCAATAAACTCTTTTTTTGATAATGCTAGAGGATCTTCTCTTGGAGGCTCATTTTTATTCTCATTGCCCTGAAAGACCAGTCTTGAGCCAAAAACATTTAGGAACCACTCTCCTATCAGAGGTTTCATAATCCACCAATCCTTTGTTGGGTTTTCAGCCATAAAACCTGCAGGAGCAATCAAAGAAATACTTTTAACCATGTCAGGAAATTCGCTAGCAAAGTGACCTACTATGGGTCCACCCATTGAGTAACCAACTAGATGCACTTGCCCGGGAATTTTTTGTGAATCAAGCAATCCTCTAAGGGATTGAACAAAAACATCCTTGGTATATTTAATTTTTGGTCTCTCAGAATATCCGCGACCATAATGATCAAACACAAGGACCGAGTATCCCGCATCTAATAAAAATCCTTTCATTCCATCCCATACAAAATGAGGGGTTGAAAACCCATGCACAAGAACAACTGTTTCATTGTTCATTACTTTTGCGTCAGGATAATACCAACGATAATAAAGATTACCTTTTTCCAAAGATACCCATGCGCCCTTTGAGGGAAGGTCAGACGCTGCTAATGTTTTAAGTTTGTATGTTTGAGTAAAATATGGAAGCCATATAAGCAAAAAAATAATCAAAAGAGTTATTAGAATTTTTTTCACAAATTTCCTAATGCAGATTTAAAAGCTTTTAGCACTATCGTTCTTGTTTCTGCAGGATCAATAACAGCATCGATTTCTAAAAAAGATGCAGCTTCAATTGCTTGACCAACTTCATACATTTTCGAAACTAGCTTTTCAAATAGTTCCTTTCGCTCATTAGGATCTTCTATACTTTCTAGCTCCTTTCTATATCCAAGTTTTACAGCACCCTCTATTCCCATGCCTCCAAATTCACCAGTTGGCCATGCTGCAGTATAGACAGGATTATGCAGACTTCCTCCAACCAAAGCCTGGGCTCCTAATCCATATCCTTTTCGAAGAAAAATTGCTACAAGTGGAACCTCAATATTTGCTCCTTGTTTAAATAAAGAGGCCATTCTTCTAACTGCCCCTCCTTCCTCGCTTGCTGGGCCAACCATAAATCCTGGAGTGTCAGCAAGAACAAGAATTGGAAGATCATGATCATTACAAATAGAAATAAAATCTGCGGCTTTTTCTGCAGACTCTGAGTCAATTGCACCACCAAGTTTTTGACAATCACTTGCAAGAAGAGCAAAAGGCTTACCCTCTATTCTAATAAATCCGGTAACAATGCTTTGACCAAAATTTCTTTTAAGTTCTAAAAAACTATCAATGTCAGCAACCGTTTTAATTATGTCCCGCACCTCATAGGTATATCGTCTGTCTTCTGGCATGATGTTTCGAAGAATTTCTTGATCATTAATAGAGAACTTGCTTACAGGACCTTGAAAATAAGAAAGGATTTGTTTTGCAATTTCAGTTGCTTCCTCTTCATTTTCAGCAACATAATCTACCACTCCATTCTGTTCATGAACCGAAACAGGACCAATGTCAGTTGGTTCAAATACACCAAGACCGCCTCCTTCAATCATTGCAGGGCCGGCCATACCAATCCATGAGGTCTTTGTTGCAATTCGAAAATCAGAACATCCAAATAATGCAGCATTACCAGCAAAACAATAACCATTATTTACAGCAATTTTTAATGAGGTGCCACTTAATTGAGCCCATGAGGAAAAAGAAGGTATGTGTAATCCTGCTATCTGAATAAGCACATCAGTATCTCCAGGTCTGCCACCACCGCCTTCAGTAAAAATTATAATTGGTAGTTCAAACTTTTTAGCCTGATCACATATTCGATCTAATTTCATATGATGAAAGGCCCCTTGGGTACCAGCTAAAACAGAGTAATCATAAACAATAGCAACAGCTTGAGAGTTTTCTGGACCAACTAATTCTGAATTAACAGAACAAAAGCCTGTAATGATTCCATCAGCGTTAGTTTTATCTTGAAGCTCTTCGTAATCCCTTCGACTTCTTTGAGCAGCAACCGCAAATTGACCAAACTCCAAAAAACTATCTTTATCTATTAAGTGAGCAAGGTTTTCTCGAGCAGTTCTATATTTTTTAGCATGCCTTTTTTCTTTTGAAGATGCGCGAAATTCGTCAGAGCTTTTTTCTAATCGTTGAAGAAATTTTTCAAATTCTGGTCTGTTTTTAATTGCCATTAGATCCTATGCTACTAAAAAAAATCTATTCAGGTAAAACTAACTCAAGGTGTGCTTTTTGAAAGCGTCGCCTGTAAATTTTAATACCTTTGCTCTGGATAAAATTCTTGGTAAAAATGCGAACTTAAAATTTCCTTTACCAGGCACTACATAATGCTTATTTTTTAAAAAAGCATCTAAAGTCTCTTTGGAAACTCTTTCACAAGTATCTCCAACTTGACCCTCACCTTTTAATTTACTTATTCTTTGTTTGAGTCGATCAGATGATTTCTCCGTTGCGACATTTCTAAAATTTGAATCGGTTGCTCCAGGGCAAGAGGCCATAATTCGAACGTTACTGTCAGAATACTCATATCGTAAAGCTTCAGAAAACATTAAAACGTATGCTTTTGTTGAAGAATAAACACTTGCATAGGGAACTGGTAAAAATGATGCAGATGAACCAATATTGATAACTCCTCCTTCACCTTTTTCAACCATAGCAGGTAAAAATAAATGGCAAAGATCTGTCAGCGATGTAATATTCAATTGAATCATATTTGCGTAATCATCTCTTTGAAAATCTCTAAATTGACCCCATCTCCCATAACCTGCATTATTAATTAACAAATCAACTTGAAGATTTGCAGCTGTGATCTGCTGATGTAGCCTCGCCGCTGAGCCCGGTTGAGCTAAATCCTCTAAAAAGACATGCGCTTTACCACCCTTTTCTTCTATTGCATTTGCCAAAGATTCTAATTGCTCTTGAGACCGAGCAGTCAAAATTAATTCAGCACCTTTTGTTGCAAGATCAATAGCTATGGCTTTACCGATTCCAATAGACGCACCAGTTACAAGCGCTTTTTTGTTTTTAAAGGTATCCATCAATTGCTCCACAAATAAAGTTAAGTTCTGTTTGTGATTGACCATATTGCCTCATAGCTTGGTTTAAGGTTGCCATACATTTTTTTATAAACCTTATGGTATAGATCATTATAAATTTCTGAATTGGCTGCTATAGGATCAAACCTGTCTCCTTCGTGAGTCATTTTTTCAACTGCGGAAGTAAAATTTGGGTATAGACCAATTCCAACAGCACTTGCAATAGCAGCTCCAAGGGATGATGTTTCGAATGTATGTGGACGAAAAACGGTCATACCAAAAATATCAGCGGTTATCTGCATGACTTCATCACTTTGAGAGCCTCCGCCTGATACAACTATGCGAGAAATAATTTTTTTACTTCGTTTTTCCAAAAGTTCTTTGCTCTCCCTTAGTGCATAAGTTAACCCCTCGATCATTGCGCGATAAAGGTGTGCCCTAGTGTGCTCTTCATTAAATCCAATAATTGCCCCTCTTGTTTCAGGACCATCTCCATTAGAAGGCGACCAATAAGGTTGCAGCATTAATCCATCAGAACCTGGTGGGACTTTGGCTAGTAATTTATCAAATAGAGTTTCAGGTTGGACATTTTTTTCTTTTGCTAGTTGATCTTCTTGAAGTCCAAATTCTTTTTTAAACCAGCTCACCATCCAATACCCTCTTTGAATCATCATCTCAATATTAAATGTATTGGGTATTACTCCCGGATATGCAGGATAAAAAGGTATCGCTTCAAGATATTTATCAGAAGTGATATTCAATGTAGCAAGGCTGCCATAGCTCAAGCTGCCTGTCTCATCATTAATGCATCCAGTTCCCAAAACCTCGCATGCTTTATCTGAGCCACTAGCAATCAAAGGTAGTCCTTGTGGTATTCCAGTTTGTTCAGCCGCTACTTCGGTAATCTCACCAAGGACAGATCCTGCTGGAAAGACCTCGGATAACATTTCTGATCTAATTGGCATAGCTCGCCATTTCCAATCATTTTGATCTGCCCATTGTTGTGTCTTGTATTCAAATGGAAAAAATCCGACAGTACTTGCAATAGCATCATTATATTGGCCTGTAAGTTTATAGTTGTGATAACCAGAAAGAAGTAAAAATTTATGAACTTGCTTCCAGATTTCAGGCTCATTTTGCTCAATCCAATTGGCTTCGGCCTCTGCATGCATCAAATCTACCAATGACTTGGCTCTAACTAGGCTCATTATGGCTGATTCTACTTTTCCTAATTTAGGCTTAGTATCTACTTTTCGCTGATCCAACCAGCTAATAGCAGGTCGCAAAGGTTGGTTATCCTCTCCCATGGTTACTACCGTCGCACGCTGAGTGGTTACAGAGACAGCAGCAATCAATTCTTTTGAGATAGATAATTTTGGCCATAGTTCTTGGCAAGCCTGACAAAGGGAATTCCAAAAATAATCTGCATGCTGTTCTGCCCATCCTTTCTGAGAAGAAAAATAAGGCTCAATTTCAACTTTGCTTTTTGCAATAAGCTGACCATTCATATCAAAAACTATAGCCCGCACACTCTGAGTTCCGTTATCAATACTCAAAAAATACTTTTCGTTCAAGATAACCTCATTTTAAGTATTGCTTGGAAGACTGTAATACTGTTTCCAAATTTTTTCATAACGAGTTACCTCTTTTTGCCACCGTTCTTCGTCCCAGCTGTGATTGGATAAAAATAATTCTTTTAAAGCTGGATAAAGAGTGCTGCCACCATTTGGTAGACACATGCCTAAACGAGTTCTTCGCAGCATCAAATCATCTAAATGTTCTACTGCCTCATACTTTATTGCCCACCTACATTCAGCTAATGAAAATTCAGTTGCATCAAGATTGTCATGTTCCTCCTTTGAACTTTCATTTAAAAGTTCAATTGCTTTTTCACCATATCTTCCAAGTAATCGTTGAGCCCAGCTAATATTTTTTGGTGATAGGGTCTCGGCAGAAACTTTTGGAGTCAAAAATACACGGTCATCTGTAATTTCTTTGGCTGCAGGAAGATTATCCTTAGCCGCAGCCAGAGCATCTAATGCGATCAACCGAAAAGTTGTAAGTTTGCCACCGCTTACAGTGATTAATCCATTATCAGACCAAACAGCATGATCTCGTCGTTCCTTTGAAGGATCTTTACTTTTTTCTGCACCAATAACAGGCCGAACACCGGACCAAGTTGATAGCACATCACTTCGTTTAAGTGAATTACTTGGAAATTGACTATTAAAAGCTTTTAGCAAGTAATCCACTTCTTGATCGGAGATGCCAGCCTCAATGTCTATATCTTCATTATGATCTATATCTGTGGTTCCAATAACTGTTGTGCCCTCCCATGGGTAAACAAAAACACCTCGCTTGTCATCAACGTGCAAAAAAGTCATAACATCGGATATTGGAAATAAAGATTTAGCAATAATAATGTGACTGCCACGCAACGGTCTAATTCGAGTCTCGTTATTAACAACATTTCGAAGTCTATCTGCCCAAGCTCCAGTAGCGTTAATAACAACTGGGGCATTTAAATGAATTGAGCCAGAATGAACTCTATCTTGAATGCTTACTCCAGAAACACGGCCATCTGTTAATAAGAGATCTTCTACTTTAGTATAATTTAGCGCATATCCGCCATCATCAATACTGTCTTGCAATACACGGAGAACTAATCTCGAATCATCCACCATAGCATCTGTATAACAGCTTGCTCCCTGAAGTTTGTTATCATCCAGGCCTTTAAAACGCTCTAGTAATTCCTCATTGTTACAGAATCTATTATCTTGAGCTCCAGCAAAAAAATCATAAATAGTTAAAATAATCTTCATAGCTATGCGACCTGGAAATTTACCCTTTCTAAAAGTGAAATAAAAAGAGATTGGATCGACTAATCCAGGAGCCTCTTTCAATAGGCGCTGTCTTTCTTGCACCGACTCTTTGGTAAGTTTTATATCGCCTGAAGCAAGATATCTCAAACCTCCATGAACCATTTTTGATGAGCGACTAGAGGTACCCCATGAGAAGTCTTGTTGCTCTAGTAACAACGCCCTGTAACCTTGACGTCGTGCTTCACGAAGAATACCTGCTCCTGTTATACCCCCACCAATAACAATAATATCCCAATCTAAATGCTCACCATTGCGCATTTTAGATAGAAGTTGCGCACGATTAGTAAATCCATTCATGATAGCTTACTGCTCATTGTCAGGGAGTAATTTCCCAGGATTCATTTGTCCATAGGGGTCAAATTGCTTGCATAAGCTATGAATTGCAGCGATGCCAAACTCACCCTTTTCTTCAGCAAGATAGTTCTTGTGATCGCTTCCAACACCATGCTGATGACTAATGGTACCACCATGGGCGACAATCTGATCAGCACCAGCTTTTTTTAATTTCATCCATCTATTCTTTCCTAACTCATAACTTTCACCTATGCGAAACAAATAAGTAGTGTAAATACTCGATCCCTGGCCATAGACATGAGATAAATGCGTATAAGCATGAACTCTTTCACCCTCGTCATCTAATGCAGTTCGAATTGCTTCTTCTATATTTTCTGCAGCTTCAGAAACTTTTGACCAATCAACTGCCGTCTCCATGGTATCTACTATATATCCCTCTGCACCAAGGGGGTCACGAAGATATGGAGCACGGAATCGACCATGAGCCCAGTTCTCTCCAAGACCAGACTGATCTACAAAACCACCGAGGGCAGCACAATGATCAATTGCAAGTTGATATGCAGTTTCGCAATGACGAGCTGAGCCAGTAACTCCAAATGTCATCATCACTTTTCCTTCACCAATACCCTTTTCAGATAAGGATTTCTCCAGTGCAACCACTCCACTAGTATCACTTCCTGCACCCATATATAATAGACTCGTTGTCTCAAGTGGATTACTTAATCGAACCATAGACAATGCAACTCGCTGTTGAATCAATTCTCTTGCAGCGTTAATACCAATTTGCCAAGAAGGAAAAAAGATCACTTGGAATTTTTCTTCCTCAGGCAAAGGTGTTATCCGTACAGTTACTTCGGTAATAATACCAATGCGGCCCTCAGAGCCAAGAATCATCTCACGAATATCAGGACCAGCTGAAGATGCTGGGATGGTGGGAATTGTCATGGTGCCATTCATAGTTTCGATAATTCCCCCAGCAAACATGTTTTCTATGCGGCCATAATGAAGAGATTGTTGACCGCTTGATCGACTTGCCACCCATCCCCCTAAAGTAGATAGCTCCCAGGATTGTGGAAAGTGACCTAATGTATAGCCATGTTCTTTCAGAGCTTCTTCCACGACAGGACCTGGAGTTCCAGCTCCAAAAGTAGCCAGTTGACTTTCAGTATCAATGCTCAATAAAGAACTCATATTTCCCATATCTATGGTTAATATTGGTCTGTCGCTCTTCATAGGATTTATATGACCAACAACTGATGTTCCTCCACCATAAGGAATCACAACTAAGTCATTCTCTCTAGCATAAGCAAGAAGTTCTCTTACATGCTCTGTAGATTCTGGAAATGCAACGCCATCAGGAAATGTATCAATATTGCCGCTATGCATATCTAACCAATCTGGCAAACTCTGACCTCGCGCATGTCGTACTCGTGTTTCCGGATCAGTTTTAATTAGAGTATGGTCATCGAGACGAGAAGTGGGTACGTTAGAAATTACCTCTTTTAAGGTTGCTTGATTAAGTGAAGTTCCTGGCCCTACTAAAGCTTCTAATAACGCTCGAAGACCGTCATTAAGCTCCATAGTTAGCTCACTATTTTCATTTCCCCATCCATTCCACAGACGCATTGATTTCACCAAGTCATAATTAAAATTTAATAACGCATAAAGATCTACTTATATACATAAGTATAGCCTTTTTCGTGATCAAAAAATCAATGATAAATTGAGGTTTATAAAGTAATTACGTAAATTATTTGCCTACTAATCCTTCCTTCTGAGCCCACTCATGAGTTACTTTCATGCCCTCCTCAAATGAAATTTCAGGCCTCCATCCAAGGACTCGTTCTGCTTTTTTAATTGAAAACCAACTCTTAGTTGAAAGCTGTTTGACTGTTGATGGCGAGGCTTCATTCAGATTGCCCATAAGATCGGCTAATTTTGATGCTATGGCTGAGATTTTTAAAGCTAGGTTGGTCGAAACTACCATGGGTCGCTTTTTACCTAACCATTGGTAGTGAGGGGTGAAATAGTCTTTGGTAAACATATAACCCTCGCAAGATAAATTAAAAATTTCGCCATCAGCATCTGGATGGCTCGATGCCATTGCGATACCTCTAACTAAATCATCAATATATATAGGTCTAAAAAATCCCGCTCCTTTTTCGGGCAACATAAACTGATTTTTAGCAATTGCTTCCAATGGAGCAATAATCCAAGGACGACTACCTGGACCATATGCATCTCCTGGTCGAATGATTACTACTTCTATATCATCATTAGCCTGCTCGCTTAAGACAACATGCTCTGAGGCTAGTTTTGTCAGTACATAGCTTCCACCATCGGCATGCACAGGATGTGTTTCATCTAACTCACCTTCTGCAGAATTTCCGTAAGCGACTATTGATGAAATTTGAACGAAACGTCTAACTTTATGCTCTTTTGCTGCTTGAATTAAGTTACGGGTTGCTAAGACATTAACTCGCCACATATCGGAATCTTGCATTGCATTAGAGACCAAAGCAGCTGTGTGAATAATCACATCGCATTCTTGTAGCTGCTGATTAATTGTTTCTGGCTGAGATATATCACCCTCTATAATATTGTCACCATTACCAATAAGATCAACGCCAACAACATCTTGACCATTATTTTGATAATAACTCATCAATGATCCACCAATGAATCCATTAGCTCCAGTTATAAGTATTTTTTTAATAGCTTGTTCGCTCATATGAAAACCTTAGCAAAATAATTCTAACTTTTCAGTGCATATTCTTACGGTAGAAAGAACCAAAAATCTTTGTTATTAACGATTTTGAAAAGAGACGAGTGATGATAGTGGTGAACTTATTAGCAAGACCTGGAACTACAATATCTTTGCCTGCAAAACATGCTTTTATGCCAATCTCAGCAACATCTTTAGCCGACATCATCATACTTGATGGAATGCGAAGAGTGGCACCTTGGTCAGGATTATCCATCATTTTTGTAGCTGTATAACCAGGGCATAATGCTGTTACTTTAACCCCACTATTTGAAGCAATCATTTCATTTGATAATGCTTGAGAAAAAGATACAACATAAGCTTTTGATGCAGCGTAAACATTCTGATTTGGAATAGCCATCCAACCTGCCAGTGAAGCGACATTAAGTATATGCCCGCCTCCATTAGAGGACATATTGTCTGCATATAAATGAGTTAAAGTGGTCAGCGCCATGACATTAACTTGAATCATTTTTTCTTGAGCTTCAAGGCTAATTTTTGTAAAAAATCCATTGTGAAGAAGTCCTGCATTATTGATTAAAAAATTTACTTGTAAGCCTCTTTCTTCGACTCGAGTGAACAAACTTTGAGCTGCCTTAGGCTCTGATAAATCTGTTGCCATAACAGTACAACTGATCCCAAATTCATCGGTCAATTTAACTGCTAACTCCTTAAGTTTCTCTTCACGACGAGCAACAAGAACTAAATCATATCCTCGACTTGCTAAAATTTTTACGAATTCAGCTCCTATTCCGTCAGAGGCGCCTGTGACAAGTGCAAGATTATTTTTTGACTTACTCATTGTGTTAATAATTTCACTTTAACCAAATAGGCGAAGACCAGGCTCTTTCTTGTATTGTTGAAGATATATCGGATCTTGGTTTCTGACCATTTCTGATCGAATCCCATGTTGACCACCTGCAAACTGGATTTTCAATAACTCTAGCGTAATAAAATGCTTTTTGATTAATTTTAAATTCGGGATCTTGCCAAAAAACCTTCATCTCTCTAGATCCTGAATCTGCACTAATTGAACAATCAGTTAAATCTACCCATGCATTATTATCAGGACAACGATGATTACTGGGATCAACATTCATTTCATCAGAGCAAGCCACATCAAAAACTTTTTCTTTATGCTCTCCATCTTCCAGCCATCCTTTTACAATTTGAGTCCTTTGTAATGGAGCACCCAGAGGATCGGCTATTGCCCAAACTAAAAAAGTTGGATTTTTATTTGAATCAATATTTAACGTTCCGCCCATGGGCATACTTGTTTTGTAAGCATCTTGAATCAGAGATAGATCATTAAGCTGAAAATTTTCAAAATTATATCCTGCAAAAAACCTAACTTTCATTCGTGGGCCGCTTGTAGCAAAGGTCTCTTTTCGACGCAAAGCGTCATAAATAGCTTCACGTGTATTTTCCTCAGCCCAAACTCCAGCTAGACCAGAAGATGAAAAATGAATCAAACGAGTGCTTGCCGCAAAATAGTTTCTTCCATCTACTTCTTTAAACATTTCTGGCTGAGCAATTTTGAGAAATGTTCCATAGAATCGACTGAAAGGAATTGAGCCCCTTAAGTCTGGCTCTCCATCCAATAGTCCTGCTTTTGAAAAAAAGAATTCTTCACTTTCAGAAGAGCCTGAAACATGGGTATCACTTGATCCAATCAGGCCAAATTTAAAAGGGTTACCTATGCCTTTTTCCTCTAAAGTCAAGCCACGTAAATATGCATCCCTTACATAGCTACCTTTAATATTACTTACAAGCTCCTCATCTTTAACACCAGATTTTGTTTCAAAAGCTGCCCACTCATCATTCTTCGATAAGAAAGGATGTGTTTCAGAAGTTCCTTTTGTTTGGGTAATTTCAACCAACGGCTCATTCAAAGATCTTTTTTTAACATACTCTTGATCTATTGGGCCGCCATTAAAATCATAAAGTGAAAATGCAGCCCCTCCAGAAAGGTTTGTGTTATGAGGTATCGCTAAACTTTCAATTCCATTCTCTCTTAGTCTATCCATCCAATCCCAAAGCTTTTCAGGATCAGGATCATCCCTAGAAAAAAGATTTAAGGGTAAATTTTGAGTGCTACGAAAGATAACATTTCGATGTAAATAATTATCATATATACCAGTACCAGAAGTATATTCATAGCCAGCAAAAGTAGTAAAAAGTCCTGGTCTATATGCATTATCTGCAGCTTCAATTGTTTCCTGCCATACACTTCTTCCAATTTTAGATACAAGAGATCTGTCAATTTCCTCATTTTCAATACCTTCAACAATTGATCGAGCTAAAGGTCTAAAAAGATTGGCTCTTTTCATAAGAGATATAAAGCCTGTGCCAGCTGGATTATTTAAGTCATGCAGCGGCTGTGAAACCTCATATCTCGAAAACTCTGAAGCGGTATCGGCTGCTTCATTAAGAAGGCCCAGAAAATATGCATGATCAGTAACAGCATAAAAATCTAAAGGTCTTGATAGCTGAATTTGATAACCTGATGGATGTAAAATTGCATCTCCTTGAGCATATCGGTATGCATCTGTTGGAGATGTAATTGTTCCGAATGTATATGCATCAAGAGAATTGGCAGTATGAACGTGCAAATCACCAAAATACGCATTTTTGTCAGGATTGGCAGGCGGTCTTGATTGAAGCTGAAAATCCTCATAAGACTGGTCTTTAATGACGTCTGCAAAGTGATCAAGATTATTGGGATCTGAACATGCAACAAAACTAAGAACAATTACTAAAAAAAAATAATTATAATTTTTCATGGCTTTTCTCTAAACGTTTGTAAATCTCTTCTTTAAGTAACCATATCCTATCTTGCCCCCAAGTAAAGAAGGAGTTTGAGCCGTCCTCATCGGTAATTTTAAAACTTGGAACACCCCAGCAATTACCAGAGTACATGTCCTCAACATTATCTTTAAGTATTTTTTGCCAGTGCTTTGAATAAAGATCTTTCTTAATCAATTCCCAGTCGAGCTCTAAATTGGTTACCAGATTTTCTAAAAAATTATCATCGCCAATATTTATCCCATCTTGAAAGGAAGCTTTTAGCAAAGCTTCAATATATTCAAAGCCTTTTCCAGCCTTATCAATTGCAGGAAACAAAGAATATGACTTTCTTGCTGGATTTCCAATTGGAGAATGAATGATTTTCATTTCATTTCCATATCTTCTTCCCTCCCTAGCTGCATCTGAGAGAATATATTTTGCTTTGTTAGTTGGTATATTCATCTTTCTCATGAGCATAGGCAAAACTGGTTTCATGAATAAGTTAATTGGGTACTCGTCTCGAATCTCTCGTATTCTTTTTGTGCTGACAAAGGTATAAGGACTGTTTAATGAAGGATAGTAATAAAGGTTAACTTTTTTCTCAGAAACTAAAGTTTTAGGAGCCTTAAGATTTAATGAGCATATTTCATTATTTTCAGATTTCTTTCTTGCTCCAAGCTCAGTAAGTCTTTCCTCTAAATATGGAAGTCTATCTAGGCCCCAATAAAGTTCTTTTTCATAGTAATAAGCTGAGCCAAAATAATAACCTTTACCATTTCTAATTTCGTTCCCAATTTTTAACTTCTCTTTAACTTGGCTAGTTGTCGCGAAGTAGGAGGAAGAAATCTCATCAAGTGTTACAGAATCTCCTCGCCACAAGGCTGAGCTTACTTGGGTAGCTATGTCCACAAAATTCTGATCATTAACTGCAGAAAGAATTGAGTTAGCCAGGCTGACAAGCTCTTTAGTTGGATAAGATTTTGCTTGAAATTCAATGCCATAGAATGGTGCAATTCGCTGCACATCTTGAAGACAATAATGATTGTATAAAGTTGGTTCATGCAATGCCTCTAAACTTTCACTACCCACCAAAACAGGCCTTAGCTTAATATCATAGGATGTTTGAAGTTTTTTAACGGATTGAATGGTTAAATGTGAATAAGGATCGTCAACTTTATGAAAATAAAAAACTTCATGTGGTCTTTGATCATTTTGCCTTGAAGCTTCTGATTGTAATCTAGTATCTTTAAAAATTTCGTAACTGGAAAATGTATTCATCAATTTATTTCGAATATTGGCAGATATTGTTCGCCTACTCATAAAATTTTTGAAGTATTTAATCATTTTAAGATTTAGCTCTTAATTTTTAGAAACATAGTATAAGCATTCTTGCATTTTTAGTCTTACAATTGACATATTAATTGGTCTTCAACAACTTTAGGGGTGGAAAAAATGAAATTAAGCAAATCTTTTATTGGATTGATTATTGTCTCCCTTGTATTTTATCTATATGCAACTAACTCCTTCAGTATATTCCAGAGTAATTCAGCCCTAGAGATAGTAGATTTCTCAATCGAAAGTTCATCAAATAAGACTGATATTCCATCCAATCCCTTCAGAAATCCATACTATGGTGATCTGCACGTTCATACAAAGTATTCATTTGATGCTTATATTTTTGGTGTAACTGCAACTCCATATGACGCATACAAGTTTGCTACTGGTCGGGCAATTAAACATCCCTTGGGTTTTGATATGAAATTAAGAGAGCCATTAGATTTTTACGCAGTTACTGATCATGGTTTCTACATGGGCATGATAGAAAACTATGCTGATACTTCATCAAAAATGTCGAAAAATGAATGGACTATACCAATGCATAATTTGAATAGGCCTGAAAATGTTACGGTCGAATCAACTGGTGAGAGAGCAGACCTTTTTAGTTCAGTTGTTAGACAAGCAATAGTAATACCTCATCCTTGGTGGAATCCAAATTATATTGGTGCCTGGTTAACTAATAATATTCAATTAGCCCTGAAGTCTTTTGATTATGATGTGCATAGATCTGCATGGGCTGATGTTGCAAATGCTGCTGAGGAATTCAATGATCCTGGAAAATTTACTACTTTTATAGGGTATGAATTTACCACCTCAACAGATGTAGAGGGAGGTAATTTACATAGAAATGTTATTTTTAACTCCTCAAATGCGCCAATCAGACCTTGGACTAGAATTGATTCCATTAATCCAGAGGATCTTTGGACATGGATGGATAATTTAAGAGATAAAGGTGTCGATTCTTTGGCGATGCCTCACAACAGCAATGGCTCAAATGGTCAAATGTTTGAAGTTGAAACATTTAGAGGTAATCCAATTAACGAAGAATATGCTGAAAAGCGAATGAGAAATGAGCCAGTTGTTGAAATGACTCAAGTTAAAGGTACATCTGATACGCATCCACTCCTCTCTCCAGATGACGAATGGGCAGATTTTGAAATCATGGATAAAAGAGTTGGCAGCAGACCACCTACTTATAGCATGCCTCAAGGGGGCTATGTGAGAGATGCATATTTAAGAGGACTTACTTTAGATTGGGAAGGCCGAGGCAATCCCTATAAATTTGGTCTCATAGGATCCAGTGATACTCATACTGGAGCAGGTGCTTATGATGAAAATAATTATTGGTCAAAAGTTGGTGTCCTAGATGGCACAGATATGGGAAGAGGAAGTGTGCCTCTTTCACAAGATAGAATTGACCAACTTACACAATATTCAATAGACTTCAATCAACCAGTGAGCACAAAACAGATTGAAGGTAAGACTTATGCTGATGTAGGATTTGATCAATGGAGTGCATCTGGATTGGCAGTTGCTTGGGCTGAAGAAAATACTCGGGATTCTATTTTTCAAGCCTTCAAAAGAAAAGAAACATTCGCAACAACAGGAACTAGGATGGCAGTTAGGTTTTTTGCCGGCTTTGATATGGAATCAATTGATTTGAACTCTGAAGATATGGTTGAAGATGCATATGCAAAAGGAGTTACTATGGGAGCTGATTTATTTAGTCAAGGTAATCAAACACCACAATTTTTAGTGTGGGCTCAACGGGATAAATTAGGAGCACCTCTTCAAAGAGTTCAAATTATTAAAGGATGGGTTGAAACTGCATCAGGAACTCCAAAGGAAAAAGTTTATGATGTTGCATGCTCAGATGGTCTAACCGTGGATCCTTTAACTAATCGCTGTCCTGATAATGGTGCGCGCGTAAATATCAATGATTGCTCCATTTCAAATGATGTTGGAGCAGGAGAGCTCAAAACTAAATGGATAGATCCAGATTTTGATCCTGCTGTAAAAGCTTTTTATTATGTTCGAGTTCTAGAAAATCCGACTTGCAGATGGTCTACATGGGACGCATTGAGGGCAGGAGAAAAGCCCAGGCCTGACCTGCATGAAACTATTCAAGAGCGAGCGTGGTCATCTCCGATTTGGTATATACCTGAATCAAAAGATTTAGATATTATTCCATTATAAAGTTTAGGATTTGTAGTGAGCCTTAGGATAATTGTATTTTTTTTAATTGGTTTATTAATCTTTGTTCTTGATATTGGATTTAATTCTGAACAAGACTCAAAAGATATTTATATTTCAGATCAAGAGTTAACCAGTCTGCTGTCGGCTTGGAAGTCCCAAGTTGGCAGGCCTCCAAATGATGAAGAGATCGTCAACATTATCAATAACTTTGTTCAAGAGGAGATTTTATATAGGGAAGCTCTGCTCTTAAATTTAGATGAGGAAGATAGAATCATTAAAAGAAGATTAGCTCAAAAAATTACTTTCTTAAAACAAGAAACTGTACCAGATGACCCCTCTCAAGAAGAATTAGAAAAATTTTTTGATCAAAATAAAAGCAGCTACTATGTTCCTGCAACATATTCGTTTTCTCATCATTATTTTTCAAAAGAATCTAGCGCAAAAGAAAGAGCGACTAAAGCTTTCAACAATTATCAAACCAATGGAGTGGAATTAAAGGGAGATCCATATTTTTTAGGAAAAAACTTTTATCAAAATAGCGCAAATGAAATTAAAAAAAATTTTGGAGAATTATTTTTCTCTACGATTAAAAATCTTCCTGTAAATGAGTGGTCTGGGCCTCATGAATCTGCTTTTGGATATCACATAGTATTGTTGAAAGAAGTTAAAAGTGGATTTTCTCCCCCTCTAGAAAAAGTTCTAATAAAGGTACAGCAAGACTATCTTTCAGAGGCTCAAGATAAAGCTATTGCTCAATATATTAATGAAATAAAATCTCAATATAGGGTTATTATCAATCCAAATTATAAGTTCTAATGATTTACAAACTTGCTAAATCATTAGTCATTCTTTTTTATTCAACTGCATTATTCTCTCATGAGTTTAATCCGGCCCACTTGGTTGTAGATGAGCTTGCTAATAATGAATATCAAGTTAGCTGGATGTATCCAATAAAAAACATTGGTGCAAGAGCAGAAGTTTTTTTCCCTGATAATTGTGAGAGAAATAGTCAACTTCCCAGTCAAAAGGGGAAATATTTAGTTGAAAGAATATCCTTAATTTGTGAGAGCTCTTTAAAAGGTCAAATAATTTCAGTAAACAATTTAAGCTTGCTCACAGATGCCTTGATAACAATTACCCATTCCAACGGAGAGGTGTTTGAAGGCCTTATGAACCTTAAGAGATCATCGATAGAGATTCCCTTTCAAGAGCAGGTTTATCCTATTGGATACTTCACCCTAGGCATTGATCATCTGATGAGTGGAAATGACCATATTCTTTTCATCTTAGGACTGCTTTTTTTAATTTCAGGTTTTTTCAATGCTGTAAAAACAATTACTGCATTTACCCTCGCACACAGCATTACTTTAGGTCTATCAGTATTCGAGCTAGTCTCACTTCCACAAGCAACTGTAGAGGCAATAATTGCACTTACTATTATTTACCTGGGTTTAGAGGTCAGTGAAAGTAAAAAATATCAATCTACGCCTTGGATTGTTGCTTTTGGCTTTGGATTATTGCATGGACTGGGGTTCGCTAATGCTTTGACGGGTATTGGTATCGGTAATGAGCAGCTGCTACTCTCTTTACTATTCTTTAACCTGGGTATTGAAGCAGGTCAGCTTTTGTTAGTCCCTATATTTGGATCAGTTATATGGCTTTCGCAAAAATTTAACTTTTACAAACAATCAGCCACTTTTACCTCATTAATTTTAGGTGGCATGGGCTTTTTCTGGTTGATCGATAGAGTAAGTGGAATATTAATATAAGATCAGAATTTAAGAATTAAAAATTACTTAATCTCTTTTCAATAATACTATCAGCTTCATTCATAATTCCGTCGATAAGCTCTTTAACAGTTGGTATATCATTTACCAGCCCCGCAACCATCCCACATGACCAAGCACCAGCCTCCATAGTTCCCTCATGCATAATCTTTGGATAAACTCCGGCAACCTCGTCAGCGATATCTTGGAAGGTAAGTTGATCCCCTAAAGCACTCTCCTTTTCCATAAGACGCTCAACTGCTTCATTGTTAAGAACCCTTTCAGTGTTTCTTAGGGAGCGCATAATTAATCTAGTATCTAATTCAGAAGCATTAACAATTGAATCTTTAACATTTTGATGAACTGGCGCTTCTTGAGTTGCGATAAATCTAGTACCCATATTCATACCCTCTGCTCCAAGAGCCATTGCAGCAACTAAACTTCTTGCGTCAGCCATACCACCTGAGGCAACAAATGGAATTTCTAGTTCATCAGCTGCTCTTGGCAAAAGAATAAAATTAGGAATATCATCTTCACCTGGATGGCCTCCACACTCAAAACCATCAACTGAGACGGCATCGCATCCAATTGATTGCGCTTTTAATGAATGCCTGACCGATGTGCACTTGTGAATAATTTTAATTCCAGCCTCCTTTAAAGCAGGCAAATATTCAGCAGGATTTCTTCCAGCTGTTTCAACGATTGGAACATCTCCACCAATAATTACATCGACCAATCCAGGATAATCTGGAGGAGTTAATGAAGGCAAAAATGTAAGATTTACAGCAAAAGGTTTGTCAGTCATCTCCTTGCAACGAGCAATCTCATTTGCAAGCTTTTCAGGAGTTCCTTGTGTCAGACCAGTTATAGTTCCAAGGCCACCTGCATTTGATACTGCTGCAGCTAGTTCAGCAAACCCTACATGATGCATTCCACCCTGAATAATAGGATGCTCTATACCAAATAATTCTGTAATTTTTGTTTTCATGTTTTCTCCTTGTTTACTTCATATCAACTGGGGTTAAAAAATCTTCATATTGCTTTTGCAGTCTCTGCATTCCGGAAATCCATCTATCCCTGTCATTACCCTTTCTAGAAACATACTCAGCTACTTCTATATGAGGTAATACTAAAAATTTTTCCTCTTCAATGCACTTTAAAACTTCTTTTGCAACCACATCTGGCTCCATCATTCCATCTACACCAGCAACACCGGGACCTTGAGCAGTCATTGCTGTTCTTACTGCTTGAGGACAAAGACAAGAAACACCAATCCCCTTTTCTCCATAAGTAATCTTGAGCCATTCTGCGAAACTTACTGCAGCTGCTTTGGTAACTGAATAACCTGCTGCTCCTAACTGAGTCAAAAGCCCGGCTGCTGATGATGTATTAACTAGATAGCCTTCCCCTCTTTCAATCATTTGAGGTAAAACATGTTTGGCTGCGAAGATATGAGATTGAACATTCACATCCCAGATATTCTGCCAATCTGATGCTTCAACTTCAAAAAATCCTGGCACGCCACCAATCCCTGCGTTAGAACAAAAAATGTCTGTGCCATCAACGTGCTCATCTGCTTTTTTGATCACATTGATAATGTCTTTTTCATTTCCAACATTCGCCTGAATGGCAATACCATTAACTGAATCAGCTGTTTCTTGCGCACCATCTAGATTCATATCTACAGCAATAAGTGATTGAGCTCCTGCTTGATAAAAAGCTTCACATAGAGCCTTACCAATACCACTAGCTGCACCAGTGACAACAACTCTTTTATTTTTTACATCCATTAATTTATCTCAGTAACTATTATTTCATCTGAGTCTAATGGTAAAACAACCATAGTGCCATCTTTTGTAGAGCTCCATTCTTTCCTAATGTCATTAACTCCTCGAAAAAACATTCTTTCTGTTAAATTATTTCTTGGTGCTGGAGTTAAATGATAAAAAAATAAATGATCTACATTTGCCAAATTTGCTACCTTAGCGGCTTCTACAGGTGTTGTATGATAAGTCTCAATGTCATTTAGAATTGTGACTAGCCCCTCATTATTTGCTAAAGCTTTTCTCATAATATCCAATTGATGGTTTGCTTGTGCTTCATGAAATAAAACATCAGCATCTTTTGCATGTTTGATTAAATTCTCGTCGTAAATAGTATCTCCACTAATAACAATTGATCTCCCTTTATAGTCAAAACGAAATCCTAAAGCGGGAACAATCGGATCATGAGTTACCTTGAAGGCTGTCACCTTCAAGCCATCTTCATCAATAATTACTGGGTTAGATAAATCTATCGGAAAAGGATTAAACCCAGCAATATCTTTTGGCGCTATTTCATCACCATGATGCTCATGTCTATATTGATAGTCCAACTGATACGCGTCCTCAAAACCTTGAGTTACTAACTCAACTCCTGCAGGACCATAAACATCCATAGGCTTTGAATGCGAGGTATTAATCCAAGTCATTAAATGCAAATCTGCAAGGTCTGAAATATGATCTGAGTGAAGATGAGTTAACAAAGTTGCTCGAATCTTGTTCGCGTCTATTCTCCAATTATTAAGATTTACTGCGCTACCGTCTCCAATATCTACAACGTAATAATTACCGCCTGCATTTACTAAGACACACGTTTGTGCCCTTCCTGGAGATGGAAGTGGAGATCTAGATCCACATACAACAGCTGATAATGAATTGTCATTTAGATCAGCATTGGTGCCGCCAAGAGTTTGAACAAATCTAAACATAAGCCGATCTTGAACATCTGGAACCCTTGTCAAAACCGACACTAAGATAATGCCAATTACAGCAACAATTAAGATATATTTAAGCAGTTTCATCATTTTAATCCTTGGTCGCGATCCTTGATCCAGCAAATATTAAAAAGAGGCCTACGCTAATTTCAACAACAATCGCAGACATTACAAATGGAGCACCATATAAAATAGTTGAAAGGGTTCTATATAAAGCTGCAACTAACAAAAGCATAGATGGTGCATAAAACCAATGACGTGTTGTTGTAATCGCTCCAATTAATGTCATGGCACCTACAGTGATAAAGAAACTTCCAAGATCCCCTATTTGAGTACTAAGCCCCACTCCCTCTAATAAGGGCATACCCAATGAGTCAGCTATACTTGCAGGATTTATAATCCATTGCAATCCGTTTAAAAAAAATAAAGTTCCGGCAACACCTGCTATGACTCTTAATACATTTTTCATTTTATTCTCCATTTAATTTGACCAATAGATATATTCATCTGCATCTTCTATGACTTGCCCATCATACTTATCTATTAAAACTGGTAACTCGGTACTTGAAGGATATAAAGGGTTTGCTTGTTCGGAATTAAATGTTACTAAAAGGTTCTCGATTTGCGAGGTTTTTTTTGGATTGATGTTAATTAAATTATTTTTTTCTAATGGATCTAGCTCGGTATTGAATAACCATTTCGTGCCTTCTTTTTTGCTTACTAAATATTTCCAATTCTCATGCAAAACTGCTTGATGATTTCCTGATCGCCAAAAAAGAGTTTGATGAGGATCAGTAATTTTCTCTCCTTTTATATAGGGCATTAAATCCACTCCATCTATTTTTCTGTCCATTGGTATGGGTACATTAGCAGCAGAAGCAATAGTTGAGAAGATATCAAAATGATGAACTGGTTTATCAAATTTTAATCCAGGATCAATTTGATCTGGCCAACTCAAAATAAATGGAACTCTAATTCCACCCTCAAAGAAACTAATTTTCCAACCACGAAATGGTTTATTGATATCTTCTAACTCAATGTAATTAGCCCCTCCATTATCACTGGTGAAAAAAATTAAAGTCCTTCCATAAATATTTAATTCTTTTAATGTCCGAATTATCTGCCCTACACTTCTATCAAGCGCCCTTATCATTCCAGAATAAACTTTTAAATTGTGACCTGACATATAACTCATTTGCTCTACATCACTTCTGATAGCTTGGAGAGGATTGTGAATTGCCCAATGACTCAAATATAGAAAAAAAGGTCTATTTTTATTTTTTTCAATAACTTTAATTGCCTCATCAGTATAGTAATCTGTAACATATTTATCTGGAGCAAAATAATCACCGCCATTAAATCGCGCTGCATACTGACTTCCAGACCAAACCATCTTATCTATACTTGTTTCAAATTTTGCATTCACAACATCTGGATGGTCCTCTGGAAGATAATAAGCACCTGCTAATGACAATGAATCATCAAAACCCTGATCAAGAGGCGACATTCCAGATGAATGTCCTAGATGCCACTTTCCAATATGAGCTGTATAGTAGCCTTGCGATTTTAATATTTCTGCAATAGTTATCTGATCTGAGGGCATGCCCTGATCCATAAATGAGGGCAAATTTCTTGCTATTTCATTATCTATTCTTGCTCTTAGATCGTCATCATCCTCTTCTGCCAGCCAGCGAACAACTAATTGACCTAAATCAGGTACTGGCGTGAACTCAAATCCAAATCTTGTTGCATATCTGCCAGTCATAATAGAAGCTCGAGATGGAGCACAAGTAGCATTTGCCGCATAACCCTTATTGAACCAAACACCATTTTTGGCTAACGAATCTATATGGGGAGTTTTTAAGGTTCCGTCTGCTGCGCCACCATTATGCAAAGAGATATCGTTATAACCCATATCATCTGCCAAAATCAAAATAATATTTGGCCTTGAATCATTTTGATCTAGTCTCTCTAAGGGTCCCTCTGGCCAATTTGTTGGAATGTTATCTTGAACAGGATTTATAAAATTAACGACTGTTGGTAAAGCCCAAATAATTATATTGACCTTAAATTTCCATAGCAAAAAACCAGCGATTAAAATTATTAAAAAAAAATAAGGTGCTTTTTTAATCATTGTTAAGACTTACAATAATTCCCTCTTTTGGATTAATTTTTCCTGAAACAACATCTTGATATATTGAAGTAAAATTCTCTAACCCAACTATTTCTTTTACCTCCATCCAATCTTTACTTTGTTGCGCTCTTTTGGCCATAAATAAATTTGTTTTTTTAGCATAACCATCGTGCCCCCAATCTCCAATTCGTTTTTGAATATGGGCTGGGGCAAAAAAGAATTCAGTTCTATCTCTGAGCATTGCTTGACCTAAAGCATCTTCTGCGGTGGTCTCATTATCCCAATGGGTCATGCCGACAGTGAGACATTTCAGCATATTATCTCCAAGCTCACCATGAAGAGTGCCTAAAATTTCACGATTGCCTGCCATATCAACCATTACAGAGCCTGCTGAGTAATCTACTTTATCAAGACCTTCATAAGAAATAACCTCATCATAACAACCTAGATTTTCAACAAACTCAGAATTAGCTTTTGACGTTAATCCAACTATTTTTCGTGAATGCTCTACGTCGGATAAACCTTGCGCTAAACCTATAGCCGTTTTGCTTGAGGCACTTACAATAATTATTTGAGACGCTTCATGATACGAATCATCAGCTAAAGAGTCGCATAAACAGAAGGCTGTAATATGAAGTGGAAATAAAAGAGCTCTTTCTGCATCCATGGATGAATCATAATTTAGCTCTCCTGCAAGTCTGACATAATTATTGTAAACGGGCGGAAGCTCTCTGCGATGCTCCTTACCATCAACAAAACTTTGATCAGAAACTTTAATCGGATTCAGAATTAATGAATCAGCTGCTGGAAAATAACCAAAAAGTCGCTCTCCAATTTTTAAATCTTTGTTTTCTGAGTGAATAATTCTTGCAAACCCCCACATGGGTATACAGCCCCATTCATCATTTTGATTATTACCTGCAGGGAAAAAATTCCAATAGCCAATGGTGTCACCTGCTACTCCATAGGTTACGTTGTTTGCTGTAAAAGCATAACTCTCCACCTTAACTTGTATTTCACCATCAGCGATAGATAGAGAATCAATGTCAATAATTCGTGATTGAGACAAATCTGATTTTAAAGTTTGAAATTGATTCATGCTAATGTCCTAGTAATTTTGATTAAGAAAGAGAGAGCTTTAAAAATTATTGAAAATTAAATTCACTTTCTATCACCTCAATATTCAATTGTCCGGCAAGACCTGCTTTGCGATGTTTCTCACTTTCAATGTAATCCTTGCTTGTTGCCATATCAATCATGGCTTTTCTACTCGGATACCATGCAACAGCAACTACGTCCCAAAGCTCTTCGACCTCTCCGAGGATGAGTCTGTTGACTTCCCCACCTAAAATTACTTTTGCTCCAACTTTAGCTAAATGATTTTGCACTTCATTTGCGTAAATAGAATATGCTTCTTGTCCTGAAAGAGTAGTCAATCTTCCATCTTCATATTCTGCTTTTTCTTTAAATTTTAGAAGATTTACTGCTAAGAATGGGCCATCTTCTCCCAAAGCAAATCCTATGAGATTTGTTGGAGTTGGAGAAACTGCATTTTTAAAAACTTTGTATTCATTTTCATTGAAACTAAAATATCTTAATAGCAAAAAAGCTATTGTCATTATGGTCAAACATACCAATAAATATTTTTTCAAAGGCCCGCCTCAATGGTTTCAATATTCAGTTGGCCCTCAAGACCAGCCGATCGATGTTTTTCACTCTCTTGATAATCTTTATCCATCATCATTTCAAGCATGGCTTTTCTGCTTGGATATCTTGCAATAGCAACGCTATCCCAGAGATCTTCGACCTCTCCAAGCATCAATCGACTGACCTCTCCACCAAAAATAATTTCAGCTCCTACTTTATTTAAATGATTGACCACTTCGATTGCATAAATTGAGTAAGCTTCTTTGCCTGTCAAATCTGTTTTCCTTCCATCTTCATACTCTGCTTTATCTTTAAACTTAAGAAGATTTACCATTGATATTGGAGCATCTGTTGCTTCCTCAAGAAATTCATCCATTTGTGTTTGATTGGGTATAAGCATATTTTTAACTTCCATATTACTCTCCCATGGTAATTGCTTTTTGAAATGCTGATCTGTCAGCAATCCTCGCAACATAATCTTTTATATTTAACATTTCATCATTTACACATCCCAGCCTATTAGCCATAAAGCATGAATGCCCAAGCATTATATCTGCGGCCGAAAAATCTCCGATCAGATAATCTTTATTAGCTAAATTCTCATTCACTGGAGCTAAGGATTTTGTAAGAAGATTTTTTGCTTGATTTAAGACAGTCTCATCTCTTCTATCAGGAGGCAATAAGATTGTTTGAACAACAATCTGATTCATTGGGGGCATTACCATGCCCTCACAGTAGTGATACCACTGAAGATAAAAAGGGAACTCGGGAGCATCAGAACTAGGCTTCAACCCTCCATTTTTATGTCTCTCAAGAACATAATCAATTATGGCACCAGATTCAAAAATTGAAATATCTCCGTCTTCTAATACTGGAACTCTCCCTAATGCATGTCTTGCCCTGTGCTCTGAAGATTTAAGACCCTCTTTGGTGAAAGGCATAATATTTACTTCATACTCCAATCCCAACTCTTCTAGCAGCCAAACAACTCGACCTGCCCTAGTGCCGGCAACAAAATGAACTTTCAACATAATTTATCCTCTTTATTTTTTAACCATTTTCTCTGCATTTTTTGCAAATTCTTTAGCCTTTTTGTCATCGTCTAACAAACGTTCCATTTTTATAGGAACTTCTAGACCTTTACTCATTCCCGGTTGATCATACATGGCCTTCATCCACCTCTCTAAGTTATTAAGACCCTCAATAGAGATTCCTGACCATTTATAAGTCCTTACCCAACACCAATTAGCAATATCTGCTATCGAGTAGTCCTTTGCCAGCCAATCTTGTTTAGCTAAGTGAGTGTCCAAAACCTCAAACAGTCTTCTACCTTCATTTTGATAACGATCTATTGCCGGTTGAATTTTTTCAGGGAAATATCTAAAAAAAACATTGGCTTGTCCCATCATTGGACCAACTCCTCCCATTTGGAACATCACCCATTCAAGCACTTTAGCTTTTTCATTAAGATTTTTGGGCATAAGTTTGCCTGTTTTTTCAGCGAGATAGATCATAATTGCACCTGACTCAAAAATTGAAAGATTGTCTGCATCTCTATCTACGATGGCAGGGATTCTTCCATTTGGGCTGATCGCCAAAAACTCTGGTTTTTTTTGCTCATTTTCCATTAAATTAATGACATGTGTCTCATATTCTAATTCCATAGCCTCTAAGGTACATGACACTTTATGACCATTTGGTGTTGGTGCAGTATAAAAATCAATCATTTTTTCCTCCCTAAAATTAAATCGCTACATCCAGTATTTCTTAAAAAGTTTAGGATATCCTCCTGATCATCTTTACCCAAAACTTCAAACTCATTATTTATCCATTGCAAGCATTTTGCTTGATATGGAAAACTTTTCTGATTCCATTCAGCTCCGTCAATGTTAGCTGTCCAAGTTTTTTCATTTTGATTAATAGCATTTGAATTAGCTAATAATGCAGGCATATAAACTGTACCAATTTCTTCAAAAATATTAGAAAGATTTCTTTCTGCCTGTTCAAAAGTTATCCAATCCTCTTCATGAACATTCAGTCCACTTAAGTCCTCCATTTGGTCTATCCAAGATATAGCTCGAGGAGAAATATTGTGCGCGATAGCACTAGATGTAGGATCAAAACCAATTAACTGAGTCAGCTGACCATAAATTGCGAAGTCAGAGGAAGATGGACGCTTTCCGAATAAAAAAGGATTTATAGATAGACAAGTCTCAAGTTGGTTAAGAAATCTTTTGTAACTCTCTTCAATGATAGGAGCAGTCTTATTATTTGAGCCAACAACCCATAAACGGCTTGTCTGTAATTCAGAAAAATATTTTTTAAATTCTAAATGACTTTTATTTTCAAGACTTACATCGTGCATAAGAGGTAAAACAGTCCCAGCCTTTTCAATATCATCTTCAAAATGCCATCTATAGTGAAACATATATTTAGTTACCCATTCATCGCCAAAATCTTCAAGCACATAATTTAAAAAATTTAATTTTGGATCAGAAGGTATAACCCTTCTTACAGAAAATTCGTTCTCTAAATTGCGAATAATGGGTGTTGAATCTGTTATTGCTCTGTTCTTTCCATCAATATTAAATACAAGAACTGGAAGCAGTATTGGTTTTGGTTCTTCCAAGCCCATCTTCTTTATCAAGGCTCTTGGATCTCCCCACTCAACTGCATAAGGAATCCTTCGATACCTCATTAGTGCCAACATTTTTCTGGTATATGGTGACGCAGGGTTGCCAACTATTGGAATCGGATTCAAACTTTTCATAACTAAAATTGTTGCGAAGACATTTTTTTACATGTCTCATTAAATTCTAGTATGGTTTCTTCGATGATGTTTGATACTGATTTCACTTGATCAATTAAACCAGCTGATTGTCCAGTAAGGGCTGGTGCTGCGTTCATATCACCATCAAAATAAAGATCTTGAATCCTCATCATATCTGTCATTTCCATAATCCCTGATTCATGAATTTTTGAAGTAAAATCAGTTTTTAACGCTCGAATACATGGCTTAGATTTTTTATTTAGTATCCATGTTCCCTGCTCATTTGAAGCAAGAATTGAGTTCTTAAAGTTGTCATGAACTGGGCTTTCTTTTGAAGATACAAATCTTGTTCCCATTTGAATGCCCTCGGCTCCTGCAGCAAATGCAGCTGCCATTCCTATTCCATCAACTATCCCACCTGCTGCAACAATTGGTAAATTTGTATGTTTTCTTATCGCCTGAATTAAGACTATTAAGCCGACTTCCTCTGGACTCTTAAATCCACCGCCCTCGGTTCCTTCAATAACCAGGCCATCTACTCCTGCATCCACCGCTTTTATTGCTCCAGCAACGCTCGGCACAGCATGAAAAACTTTTATTCCAGCATCTTTTAAAATATGAATGTATTTTCCAGGATCTCCAGCAGAAGTTGTAACAAACTTAATTCCTTGTTCAAGAACTAACTCAATCATGCTTTCATCTCTCAGAAACATTAAAGGTAAGTTCACTCCAAATGGTTTATCAGTTAGCTCTGCCATTGCAAGAATTTCAGCTTTACAGTTTTCAGTCTCTCCCGATGATGTTTCTATTATTCCAAATCCTCCAGCATTGGAAACAGCAGCAGCTAACTGACTTCTTGCAATCCAGCCCATGGGAGCTTGAATAATTGGATATTTAACACCCAAGATTTCAGAAACTCTATTCATGCATTTTTTTCTATTTTAAATATAAGTCCAGCATTTGCTTCTAATCTTGTTATTAAGTTTTCACCCATTGAAGGTGCTGGCGTATATATGCCTCCTTTAAGATCAAAGCACTCTTTGACTAAACAAATTGCACTTTCAGCAATCATCTTAGAAGTGGATCCGTAGCCAGGGTCTAGATCTCCTGCAACTGATGCATGCACTTCTGAGCCATCATCCAAATCTGCACAAAATAAAACATCATAATTACCATTTTCTCTGGACTCTCTTGATGGTCCCTCTCCTGGCTCAGGTGCATCAGCCAAAGGATTAATTTTGCTAACAAATTCTGCAGCCGCTTTGCCTTCTTCGCCTGGACCCTGAATCCACATCTCGTTATAACAGAAATCTTCTCCATACATATGATCCATAAGCATATTTGATCTGTGAACATTCTTTGTGTTAATTGGAGCCATAAAAAAAGGTGCTACCCAGGTTTCTAATTTTTCATCAAAAATAGGCTTATGGTCTCTAGGTTGTCCAGGTCCCACGAATCCGTTAGATAACGCAAATGGATTTGCTAGCACTTCAAATAATTCTGGCTTCTTTTTGAGTGAAGCCATGGTGGCGCCAAGAGAGGCTGCGGTTCCTCCAGAGAACTCACCATTCATCGCCCGCACTCTTCCCCTGATACTAGAAGCAGGTTTGCCATGCTTAGCTATGACTTCTTTTTGCAGAAAAAAGACACCCAGGTCAAAAGGAATGCTGTCAAAACCACATGAAAAAACAATTCTTGCTCCCATTTCTTCAGCTTGTTTGGAATATTCATTGATCATCTCATGCATCCAACCAGGTTCACCACATAAATCAACATAATCAGTGCCATGTTGAGCGCATTGTTTGATAATATTTTGGCCATAGAGCTGATAAGGGCCTACAGTTGTTAGGACACATTTAGTTTGACTTATCATTTCAATTACACTGCTTTCATCGTTACTGTCCACTATTAACACTGGGACATCTTTTGATATACCGAGTTCATCTCTAACTGAGGTAAGTTTTTCCTGACTTCTTCCAGCTAAAGCCCAAGAAAAACTTTGATCATCTCCGTATCGCTGATGCAAATACTCAACCACTAGTTTTCCTGTAAAACCTGAAGCACCATAGACAACAACATCAAAATTCTTATCACTCATAAGATCTCCACAAAATATTTATCTAATAACCTGCTTGCTCTGAATTTATAGTTTGGAGCCATTCATTATCTAGAGCTACATAATTACTAGAGTTAGGTTTTAGACAATAAATTGGATCAGAAACCTTGCCAATATCAAATGCTTCGTTTCTAAGATCATTTTTCTTTAACTTAAAGGTTCCGGTAGTGTCCATCTCTTGGATAATTCTAATGAACAAAGGACGAGCATATTTAGGAAGACTATTTTCAACATAATCAGAGAAAGCTTGCCAATCAAAAGTCTCGGCATCTTCCAGGCTAAATGCAGCCATTCCCGCTCTACCCTCACAACCTGGAATTTGAACACCATATACATTTGACATATTTACATCTTTATATCCATTTAATATTTCACCAATCTCATTGGTTGAAACATTTTCTGATTTCCATCTAAACGTATCTCCTATTCGGTCAACAAATTGATAGTGCGTTTTACCAAGAGAATAGCCCACATCAACTGTTTTGATTAAATCTCCAGTGTTAAACCATGCGTCTCCCTCATCAAAAACATTCCTTAAAATCTTCTTTTCTGTAGCTTGCGCATCAGTGTATCCATTAAAAACGGCATTCGGACCAATTCTAACAATCAAAAGACCTGGATCATGATTCAATATTCTCTTACAAAAGCCATCATCAGTTTTTAAAACTTCATCCTCAGCAACATCATACTCAATGAGAGCGACATCAGCATTTGTCATGCCAATTGTTTTGTTTTTATTTAACAAATTCATAAATAGAGCATTGCCCTCACTCGCGCCATATATTTCGACAATTCTATTGACCTGAAATCTATCTTTAAATGTATCCCATACATCTGGCCTCAAGCCATTACCAACCATTACTTTTAAAGGATTATTTTGCTCAGCCTGTCTCGACTCTGAGTTGGCTAAATATCTGCAAAGTTCGCCAATATAAACAAGTGCAGTAGTATTATATTTCTGCACTTCATCCCAGAAAGAAGTTGCTGAAAATTTTCTTTTAATAAAGGTAGAAGCTCCGGCTTGAACTACAGCACAAAGACCAAGCATTAATCCAGTTGAGTGATATAAGGGAAGGCTATTATGCATACAATCTTTTTCATTAATTCTATATCCTGCCATCTTTATATTAATTGAAGCCGCTATTAGCTTCTGATTGGGACATATTGCTGCCTTAGGAACACCTGTAGTTCCAGATGTAAAAATATAGCAAGCGACATCCTTAGCTTTAACTGAATTAGTCTCATCTAAGTTTTTATCATTAGAATTATCAAGCTGAGCTTGCAAATCAATAGCCCAATCTGGAAGAGAATACTGATCAGTATCCTTTGACCATAAAAAATCCTCTTGTTTTGTTATATTAATTTGGTCTAACACATCCTCTAATGCATCAGCTTGCTCTGCTCCTACAATACATTTAACAGAATCTGATGAATTGATACAGTGAATTAATGGGTCTCCGGTTAAGCTTGTATTAATTAGCACAGCTATTGCACCAATCTTATTTAGTGCCAATAAAGAAATAACAAAACTGGGACGATTTTCCATAAATAGAACAATTCTTTCGCCATGCTTTACTCCAGTTGAAGTGAGATAAGTTGCTAAAATGTTTGCTGCTTTATTAGTATCAGCATAAGTCCACATTTCATCTTCAAAATATAAAAATGGTCTTTCAGCAAATCTATTTGTTGTGTCTTGAAAAGTATGAGCTAGGGAGGCTGGGTCATCTGGATCTGGGAATTTGTAACGCATAACTGGGATTAGATATCTCAGTTCGCCTAAAACTCGAAAAAACTCTATAACTCTTTTAAACAAAATTATCCCTCCCCTAAACATTCAATCTATAAGTTAGATAAAATCAGAACTAAGATTCTATCAAATAAGAAGATTATTAGTCATAAATTAAGAATTTACTTATGACTAACTTGCTAAAAAACTTATCGGAGTGCAGAAATATATTGATTTAATATAAAGGTATTCTTATTATCAAATTCAACTTTGAAATTATTTCTCAAATCAAATGAATGTAAAAGTTTATGGCTTCAATCACTCACCCTGGGTTCAAGCTGTTTTACTTGCACTGCATGATAAAAAAATTGAGCATACTTTATACAGAAGCCCCCCGCTTGAGATTTTCAAAAAGTGGGGAGTATACATGCCAGCGGTTTCTATAAATGATGAGGCATGGGAAACCGAATCATCAGAGATCATGGTAAAAATTGGCCTTAAGCCAATTTCTTCAAATGACCTAAAGGCAATTCAGGATACCTGGTTGGGTGTTCAACACAGACCAAATAATCCAATGCGTTTTTTTTCAGCCTTTTCAAAAGCTGGAGATTCATCATCATCTTTAATGTTACGTTCTGCAAATAATTTCATTTTAAGTTTTATAGCTTGTTACATGTTTTTATTAATAAATTTTGTAAAATTTAAACTAAATCCAAAAGATCCAAAAAATCATGGTGATCAATTCATATGTTGGGAGGAAAAACTCAAAACCTCAAAAGAACAATTCATTGACGGAGAAGAACCTGGTATCAGGGATATGCTTTTATTTGGAGTTATCCAATGTCACTCTAGCATTCCTGTGCCGCCCCTATTTTCTCTTGAAAATGATGACAGATTAGAAAGTATAAGAAATTGGATTGGGATAATGCAAAAAAGATTTGAGGATTATCCTCATTTATACTCTGGTAAATTTTTTGAACCCCATAAGTCACCTCCCAAATCTACTGATATTATTCAGCAATTAATCTTTTTTTTAGGGGTATTTTCAATTTTATTGGCAGCTCCAGTAACAATTCCTTTTATGATATTCCTAATGCGAAGAGTCCCCCGCAAAAATCAAAGCTTTCCATCTGCAAACTAGATTAAAGCTTTTGAAAATCATAGACATTACCCAGATCTAATAATTGAGTTAACTCATCCAAAAATCTATAAGACTCTTGAACTAGATTATTATCTAGCAAGTCTGCTGGATTGAGTTTGTCCCGATAATGTTTGGTCACAAGCGCTCTTAAATCCATAAGTTTTTTTGGTGTAAGCAAAAATTTTTCATTGATCTGGTTCAACTCATCATTATTGACTGTGATTTTAAACCGTAAGCATGCTGGCCCTCCTCCATTCATCATGCTTTGTAGGATATCAACAAATTCAATATGCTTTATGGGTGAGGAAGATTTTATTTCTTCTAGCCATCGCATACAGTTAGAGTGATTTTGAACTTCTTTTGGTAGCAACATCATCATCTCGTTATTCTTTACGGTAATTAATTGCGAGTTAAGTAAATAACTGGATACAAGATCATCGAGAGAAATATCTTCAGAGAAAATTTCAATGGGATGAAAGCCTTTCACATGGTCCTTAAGATGATGCAATATTCTTTCTAATTCAATCCTGTCTGCAAATGCTTCTTGATGAAAAATAAAAACCTCTTCATTGGCAAGGCTAACAATGTCATTATGAAAACTGCCTGCACTAATAGCTTGTTCATTTTGTTTTAAAAATAGTGCTCTATCAGGATCAAGTTGATGCGTGACTGAAATTGCTTTAGAAATTTCTTCTGCTTGACGAGCGATCATGCCTTGGTGAACTTCGAATGCAGAGCTTCCATAGACAAAAATCTGAAAGCCTGGTTTGAGATGCTGCTCACATAACCTCAGATGATTTGCAGCACCCTCGTCACCATACCCTGAAATATTTATAAATGGATCATGCACTTCAGCAACATCTCCAAAAATAAGTTCTAATTGAGCCTTTGTAAATTCATGCTCAATGGAACGGTGGAACATAGTATTTAAATTAGCTGGAGTAATATGAATATTTTGATCAAAGCTATCAATACTGGGAGAAAATGTTGCTGCATTAGCTGCCCACATTGATGAGGCAGAATAAACATTTTTTAATAAAATAGGATTTTGTTTCGCTGCTCTATTAATTATCTCTTCATCTGTTCCGTCAAAACCAAGGACTCTAAGAGTTTTTAAGTGCGGACGCTCATGAGGCAAGAAAAATCCCTGTGGAATCCCTTGATCCATAATAAGTCGCATTTTATCTAGGCCCTGCAATGCTGCAGCTTGAGGATTTGATGTTTTATTGAAATGTTTTTGTGATGCTAAATTACCTTGAGATAAGCCAGCATAGTTGTGAGTTGGTCCAATTAGACCATCAAAATTTATCTCTCCTGAAAAAGTCATCTATAGTTTCTTGATAATTGATGCCTTCGGCCATGCACAATAGTCTGCAGCATAAAAACCTGCAGGTCTGAGGTTGCCACTTCTCCCTATTCCCCCAAATGGGAAGGCTCCAGATGCGCCCGTTGTAGTCGAATTAAAATTGATCACACCTGCATTAATTCTTTGTGTAAACATTTCGAACAATTTCTTATTATCCGAAATAAGTCCTGCTGCCAATCCATATTTAGTATTATTTGCTTCTGCGAGAGCATCATCAAAAGTGTCTGCAAAATATACCTGCAGCATGGGACCAAAATTTTCTTCATCAAATGACTTTTTCATACCTGTGATATTAATCAGACTAGGTGTCACTAAATTATATGACCCTCTAACTTTTCTTGCCTTTAGAATAAACTTAGCTCCCTTGGTAATAAGCTTATCTTGAAATCTTAAAAATCTCTCGGTCGCTTTAGGTGAAATTAATGGGCCATAGTAAAGGTCTGATTTATTTGAAAAGGAAAGTGATTGAGCCCTCTGTTTCAATTTCGCTAAAATTTTCTTACCACTAGTAGTATTAGGAAGAATCAAACGACGAGCACAAGTACAACGTTGACCTGAAGAAATAAATGCAGATTCAAAAATAAGATTTACTGCGGCATTAATTTTTTGAGTAGACCAAACAACCAATGGATTATTTCCACCTAATTCTAAAGCAATTATTTTCTCTGGATAATCAGCCATGATTTTATTGATTTGTTTGCCCACTTTGTAGCTTCCAGTGAAAAGTAATCCTTTATTCAGAGGATGCTTGCAAAGACCTTGCACTATTTCTTTACCTCCATGAATCATATTAATTACACCAGCAGGCAATCCTGCTTTTTCCCACAGCATCATCATGTATTCAGCAACCATAGGAGTCGACTCACTTGGCTTATACACAATAGTATTTCCAGCAATAAGGGCCGGAGTTATGTGCCCATTGGGTAGATGTAATGGGAAATTAAATGGTCCCACAACTGACAAGGCTCCGTGAGATGAATGTTCGAGACTTGTCTGCATTGCACCAAGGGAACTTTTCTCAAAACCTGTACGTTTTTTATATGCAAGAATCGAATTATTGAGCTTAGCTAGAGTGGCAGCAACCTCAGAAGCAGCATCAGTAAAAGTTTTGCCAGTTTCTGTTGAAATTAGGTTAGTCATTGTCAACTTATTTTTTTCAAGTAAAGCATAAAATTTTCGTATGATTTTTATTCTTGTTTTCATCGATTCAGCTGACCATCCATCATGACTATTGTGAGCAGCATTCATCGCAATATTTAATTGAGATTGATTAGCAAAATTACCCTTCCAAAAAATTTCACCGGTCAAAGGTTTTATGGACCTAAATGACTTGCCTTTACCCATGGACCATTGATTTTTTATGTAAAGCATTAGTTGACCTGTGCTAGAGAACCTGACCTTAAATTCAAAGCTTTTGCTACTTTAGCTGAAATGAAAAGCTTCTTCTTATTTGTATCAAAAGCATAGTTTTCTTTTACAACGGCAAAAGCATCTATAGATGGATTTGCTATAAAGCCATAACGATCGAAGTTAATATTTCTTCTAACCACAATAGGATATAACTTTGCAGATCGAACCAATGGAATGTCTTTAATTTTTGCCTCAAGGCAAGGCCCTCCATCTAGTACGTCTATTAAGCCATTTGGTCGAAATTTTTGTTTTGTTAGCAGTGAATATGCAGGCATAGCATTTGGATGAGGTTTCCCTATGACTCTTTGAACTTTTTTTGGCATATGCTCAATAATGAAAGGATATTTAGGAATTGACTCCATAATAAAATGATTATCTATATAACTAATTTCATCTGCTTTAAAAAAATCTAGATTAAAGAAAGTTTTGCTGAATGAATCCCAAAAATAGGATACTCCCTTAGCATTTTTAAATCCCCTGATTTCTACAAATATCTTTGAATCAAACCTTTCTGGATATGCAGACATAAAAATAAATCTTGCGAAAGATAGAAGTGTGCCTCGCCCTTTTCCTCGAAAAGCTGGCTTAAGAAATAAAGTTCCTAGCTCAGAATAGGGTTGTTTAAATAAATGCAAAGAAAGCACATCTAAATCCTTGGTAAAATTTAAAGACTTTGATTCAAGCTGTGAAGTAGACTTCTTAAAAAAAACTGAGGGCTTTTTAAGAGAAACGGAGGTATATATAGCTGAAAGTCCAACTATGCGACCATTGTCCTCGAGCACAAATAAGTAGCTATCTTGGTTAGGTTTCTTTATATTTTTTTTCTGAGATTTTTCAGACCAAATTACTCTCTTTTTAATTTCTTGGCTCGTTTTTGGCATGGTTGTCATGCCTGAACCTGAATTGTTAATTAAATACTCAACGTTTTTTAAATCTGAACTCTTTACAAGTCTAACGCACTTCATGCGCTAATTATAACAATAATAGATTTGAGAAATATTTATTGACGTTTTAGGAGATTAATTTTCAAGCTCACAAATAATTTCGTTATAAAATTTTTGCATTCCTTCAATCTTTTGCTCCAAGGGAGCATCATTCATTGTTCCGTAAAGCATCCAAGGATAAGTTGTCATCGTAGTTACACCGATTTTTTTCATTTTCTTAAATCCCTCCATGCTAAATGCATCCCAGCAGGTAAAACATATATATTCATAATTTTCATTCTCTGGAAAATCTGATCTTTTTAGATTTACTTTTTTAATTAATGCTTCTAGCTCTTCTAAGCTGTGCATATCTGATATCCAGCCGTCATGTCTGGCCGCTCTTTGTAATGCAGGCTCTGAAAAGCCACCTACATAAATAGGTATATTATTTTTAGGAGCAGGCAACATCTCTAATTTTTTAAAATTAAAAAATTTTCCATCGAAATCTACCATTTTGCCAGACCATAATAATTTCATGATCTCAAGCATTTCGTCTGCTCTAGCACCTCTTCGCTTAAATTCTTGTCCGCCTGCCTCAAACTCTTCAGGCATCCAACCCATACCGATACCTAAATCAAATCTGCCATTTGAGACTACATCAAGAGTTGAAACTTCTTTTGCAACTCTCAGTGGGTTCCTTGCAGGAAGAACATACACGCTGGTATAAAATCTTATTTTTTTTGTTGCTCCAGCTAGAAAAGATAAAGTGTTAACAGGATCGGGCCAATCAGTGCCTTGCTCCCATCTAACGCTTCCATCATCTGTATAAGGATAAGGAACAGAAAAGGTTTCTGGATGGATCAAATGATCTGAAACTGCAAGAAAATCATAACCAATTTCATCTGCAGCAATAGCCAATGGCTTTATCTCATTCGTCGGCAGCATTGATAATGGTATCGCAAATTTCATATTCCTATTGCCCTAGTTACAAACCAAAAAGTTCCCATAGAGAATACTACAACACCAGCAACATTATGAATAGAATTAAAATAAACATGTAAGAGATACCTTTTTGCCAATGCTAAAATAGCCAAAATTCCAAATGCAACTGCAAGTTGACCAATCTCAACGCCTAAATTAAAGCTTAAAATAATTGGCAATAATTTGTCTTGAGGCAATCCAACCTCAGATATCGAAGATGCGAATCCTAGCCCATGTATTAATCCAAAAAATACAGTAATCAGCAGTGGTATCCATGAAGAAATATAATGTTGAGTAATGCTAAGGTAGATAGTTAAAAATAAGGCTAAACCAAAAATTAATATGGGTTCTAAAATTCCAAAAATTCCTAAAGGAGAAAACGCCAGAATTGCAAAGACGAAGTTTTTCAAGAGCCTATCAAATTCATAATATTGTTTAAAAAACTTTTCTAAGGCTAAAAGTAAGATTGAAAATCCAATTAATATTTCTACCAATATTGAATCAACTCTTAAAATATTCATAGCGCCAAATCCCAGAGTCAAACTGTGCCCAATAGTAAATCCAGTAATTGCAATAATTAAGAATTTGCCTTGAAATAATAAAAGCAGTCCCAGCAAAAAAACTAAATGGTCCCAACCTCCCAAAATATGTTCAATTCCGGATAATAAATAGCTTAAATATGAACTTTGATTCATATTTGGTTCTCTTGAAGAGTTAATAAACCATAGGTCAGATGGGCTGGCAAACATAAATTCAGGAATATTGTCATTATCGATTGAGCCTCTTGCGATATGTGTATGAGTTGAACCTAAATCTTGAAACAGTGAAATGGATACCTGGTTTGGCATTTCAAGACATTTAAAATTCCAAAAAAATTTTAAAACGCCTGCCGCATTGTTTTCATTGAATGTTACTGACTCTTGAATCTTGCACTGATCTCCTAAATCAATTGAATTTTGAAGATAATTTATAAATTCTGGATAGGATTTATATTTTGTTTCAGGTCTTAAAAGCCTAAAAATACCTTGCTTAATTGTTCCAGTAACTTTTACTTCCACTCCATCTTCAACATTAAGAAAATGAAATTTAGAATAAGACTCACTTCGATTATGGGCATCAAGCTGAACGATCAAAAAAAAAGAAAAAACAACAAGTATGTTTTTAATATTCATTTGCCTTAACAACATCATACCAATTTCTTAAATCTTCTAAGTACTCATCGAACATTTCTTCGCCCTTAAATCGAATATATTCAGATTCAACCTCCCGAATTACTTCACTGAGTGGAGGAGCACTTGAAATCATCTTTTTTATAGATATCAAAATATGAAATTGTTTATCAAGCTCGATCAATTGACTGACTTCTCCCTCTTCAAGACTTAAAGCAGTCTGAGTTAG
>CABXUO010000001.1 GCA_902515455.1 uncultured SAR86 cluster bacterium | reverse complement strand
AAAGACATTGCGAAATATTTCAAACTTTAGTTAATGGTCAATATCCTGAAGGATATGAAATATATAATCCGCTAATTCAGACAGGTAATTCAAATCTAGTAGATTTTTTTTCTGATTTTAGTCTAATTAAATCTAATAAAATTGATCAAATATTAGTTTCTCATATGAATTTTGTAGAAGAAAGATACCAGGAAGAGTCAATTGATGTATCGAGGCCCTTAATGAGGCCAGAGGACTATGTATATAAAATTCAAGAGATTCAATCTTATTTAGATTCATCAAAACAAATTGCTTTTGCAAGTGATAACGCCTTAATTGATAGTACAAAAGATAAAGAAATACAGTTAAAAGAATTAGTTAAGAAACAAAATAATGCAGAATTGGCTTCTCTTTTAATCACTTCCTCAGAACAGACGAAATTAGATGAAATTAACAAGAAATATAAAATAAATATCACAACGATGCCTTTCAATATAAGAGATGGAGTATTTAGTTGTTTTCACGCATCAGCTCGATCATTTGTTAACGAAAATGGCAGTTTTGTTCATCTTAATCTCGATGAGTTTTTGAGCTCAGAAATTTTAATTGAAAAAAATAGTTTGCAAATTGACGATTCGCTTATCAAAAATTTTGAAAATCCATTTCTTGATAATGAACTAGTAATACACGTTGATTATGGTATTGGAATTTATGAAGGTCTAGAAGTTTTAAAAACAAATACCAGTGAGGAGGAATACATAAAAATTACATATCATGAAAATGAAATTTTATATGTTCCAATCAGGCAAGCCTACTTGGTTTCAAAATTTCAAACAACTAAAACTCAAGGGATACCCCTTGATTCTTTATCATCAAATAAGTGGAAAATAAAAAAAGAAAAGGCAAGATTAAAAGCTCTTGATCATGCTGCAGAGCTTCTAGATATTGAATCAAGACGCTCCGTTGCATCCTCCAGTCAGCTTATCTGTGATAAAAATTCTTATGACAAGTTTGATAGTGACTTCCCTTACGTTCTAACGAAGGATCAAATCAATTGTATTAATGATGTCATAAAAGATATTTCGTTGATCAAACCAATGAATAGAGTGATATGCGGTGATGTTGGTTTTGGAAAAACCGAAATTGCAATGCGAGGAGCCTTTGTAGCTGTGCATGCTAAAAAACAGGTGATGCTTTTAGCTCCTAGCACTATTTTAGCCAAACAACACTTAGAAAGTTTTGCAAAAAGATTTATTAGCTTTCCAATTAATATAGAACTTCTTACAAGACATATATCCCAAAAAAATAAACTAAAGATTTACGAGGATTTTAAAAATAAAAGAATTGATATTTTGATTGGAACACATGCATTGCTTAATAGTGAAATTCCTCTTGATAATCTTGGCCTACTTGTAATTGATGAGGAGCATCGATTTGGAACAAAACAAAAAGAGATTATCAAATCAAGACAATCAACAACTCATATCCTTTATATGTCTGCAACTCCTATACCCAGAACATTGAATCTTGTGTATTCTGGATTAAAAGATTTTTCTTATCTATATACCCCTCCCCTAGAAAGAATAAGTGTAAAAACTTTTTTAAATTTACAAAATCAACAAATAATTAAAAATGCTATCGATAGGGAAATATCTAGAGGTGGACAGGTTTTTATAGTTCAAAATGATATTTCAAAAATGGAACAATTAAAAAATCAAATTTCAAATCTTATACCAGAAGCAAATTTAGGCATTGCTCATGGAAAATTATCTAAAAAATTAATTACTAAAATAATGAATGGATTTAACGCAAATTCAATAGATATTCTTATTTGCACAACAATTGTTGAAATGGGTTTAGATATACCAAATGCAAATACTATGATTGTGATTGATGCTCATAAATTTGGTCTGTCGCAATTACATCAATTAAGGGGTCGTGTAGGAAGGTCATTGCGTCAAGCTTATTGTTACTTACTAATTCCAAATATGGACTTAAAAAAAGTAGCTAAAGCAAAACTTGATTCATTGGTAAGATATTCTGATTTAGGTTCGGGATACTTTATTGCTCAAGAGGATCTTGAAATCAGAGGGGCTGGTGATTTTTTAGGAGTTAAACAAAGCGGTCACATTGAAGCTATAGGTCTAAGTATGTATTTATCAATGTTAAAGAATGCTGTTAATGACATCAAAGGACATCAACAAGAGCCAATACTTGATACAGAAATTAATTTTAATGATCGTGCTTTAATTCCCGATACATATCTCCCAGTTGCCAATGAAAGGTTGAAAGTTTACAGATCATTGAATGATGCTGAAACATGTGAACAAATTGATCAAATACTAATTGATCTTAAAGATCGATGCGGAAAACCAGATAGTGAAATATTGAATCTAATTGAAAATTCAAAGCTAAGAATTATTGCTGCAAATGTAGGCATAAAAAAAATCTACTCTAATAATCAAAATGCAATGCTTACTTTTAACGATAATTTAGCTGATCAAGTGTATAAAAAATTAATTGGATTGATTCAATCAGGATCAGCTAAGATAAAGCTTAAAAATGAAAGTAAGATTATCCTAGATGTTACAGAGAATATTGATAAGCGGTCTGCCGTAGCAAAATTATTAAATGAACTTTTATAAATTTTTTATATTCTCTCTCATTTTTTTTGCGAGCTTCTACTCTAGTGCTACTAAAAATAATAATGAAATATATAGTGTCGAGATCGTTGTATTTGAGCAACTAGAAATAATTGGAAATGAGGAGCTTGAATCACAAAAGCTGAGTATTGAAGGTATTAATACTATTACCTTAGAAGATAAATTAGAAATCTCTCTTAATGAAAAATCAATTATCAACTCGTTCGACTTTGAAGAAAATGAGTTCTCAGTTGATGTGATACCTTTTAATGAAGCAAATACTAATAACAAAGAACCCTCTGAAATAAAAAAAATAAAGACCTATTCCCAAATAGACGAAAGTAAGTGGTTTGAAAAAAAATCTAAGCTTGATCAACTTAATAATATTTACAACAGACTTGATCGCAGAAAAGAGTATAAGATTCTGCACAAAGAGTCATGGATTCAACCAGCTTTATCAAAAGAAAATGCACCTTACATACATGAAATTTTTGATAATAACGGGCTTTTAATCAAACTGTATAAAAGCAGATATCTGCATCTTGATGTAATTGCATATCTTGAGGGCAATTTAAGCTCTAATACAGATAAAAAAATTATAAATAAAATTAAATTTGATGCTTTGAAAGACTCAATACCTGATGAGATCAAAAACTATAATATTAAAATAGATAAAAAAATATTTGAAAAGGATGAAATTGTTGAACCTAAAATCAATTCAGAGGAAGCCGTAGCTGAGCCACTAAAAAGATTAGATGAAGTTAAATATCTATTAAAAGAGGAGAGAAGAATTTTTAAAAATGAAGTGCACTATTTTGATCATCCAAAGATTGGAATAATAATCTCAGTCTATTCTTCCCTGTAAAATGCGTTTTCATCCATAGAGTGATCTGTCATATCCCTAACGCCAGCTAACTCTGGTAACTGCTCTAAAAGAGTTTTCTCGATTCCATCTTTCAGAGTGACATCAACCATGCCACAACCTTGACACCCTCCTCCGAATTGAAGGACTGCAAACTTATCATCGGTTATCTCTACTAGACTAACCAAACCTCCATGAGAGTCCAACATAGGATTTATTTCATTGTAAATAACATAATTAACTCTATCTTCTAGGGGACTATCAGGAGAAATGTTAGGTAATCGAGCATTTGGAGCTTTAATAGTTAGTTGGCCTCCAAAATTATCAATATCATAATTCACCTCTGCATCTAAAAGAAAGGGAATGCTGCGCTCCTCAACGTAAACTGAAAGTGTTGGAAGAGATATAAGAGTATCAGAAGCAACAAACTCATCTGGTTTACAATAAGCCAAGCATGTTTCGGCATTTGCGGTGCCTGGATCAGAGATGAAAACCCTTACAGCCGTGCCAGGTTCATTTTTCTCTGCTATCAGCTTAGCCAGATAGTCTTCGGCAGTTTTAGTAATTGTGATAATCTTGCTTGTCATAATATGTGGTTTAAAAGAATCCTAGCATCGATAATAGGTGTTCGCACCTCTAAAGATCTTGAAAGTGATCTGAATAATTTAACAGTTTCAAAATTTATAATGCTATTTTTGACTCTAAACATTGTATTTATTGGCTTTATTATACTCGTAATAAATTTGATATGAATAAGTTCTCTAAGTTTTGTAATGAGCTTTCGTCGTTTTCAGACATTAAACCTTCAATATTTTTATCACCTTCCAGTGGTTACAGGGCTAGATGTGAGTTTGGTGTTAGTAATAGCTCATACACAATGATTGAAGATGGAAAAAAAATATTTATGGAAGTATCTAAGATACCTCATCACAGCATCCAGACAATAATGCCGAAATTGTTAAAACTTATTAATAAATCTAGTATTTTAAAATCAAAATTATTTCAAATTAATTTTAGATCTTCAGGATCGTATGTTTTAGCTACCATGATTTATCATAAAGAACTTATGGATGAATGGAGTATTGAAGCTAAAGATGTTCAAGCTAAATTTAAAAATCTTTCTATCATTGGAAGAAGTAAAAATCAAAAGATTGCTAATGATAAAGAAAATTTAAAAATAATATGTAAATACAAAAATTACAGCTTTGAAATATTACAAAATGATGTAGTTTTTTTTCAGCCTAATTTCTACCTCTATTCAATGATGATCTCTTTTATTACTAATTATTTAAAAGATTCAAAAGATCTACTTGAACTTTATTGTGGCTGTGGAGGCTTCACTCTTCCACTTGCTTCAAAATTCAATAAAGTTTTTGCGACGGAAAATAATCGTCATGCGGTTAAACTGTTATTAGAGTCCATTGAGTTAAATGGTATTAAAAATATTAAAACCGCTAGGCTTTCTGACAATGAGACAGCATTAGCATTGAGTAACAAACGCATATTCAGAAGATTAAAGAATATTGATTTAACTTCATATAACTTTAGTCATATATTGGTCGATCCCCCCAGAGCTGGTTTAAGTAAAGAAACTGTAAATTTATCTAATCAATTTAAAAATATGGTTTACATATCATGCAATCCAGAAACTTTTTTTCGTGATTTAAAAGTTATGAAAAGAGAGGTTAAATCAATTGGATTGTTTGATCAGTTCTCAAATACTAATCACTTAGAAGTTATTGCAATATTAAAATAAACTATGCTGTCGAATTTGAACCTTTAAGATCAAGCGCCTTCAATTCCTCTGTTTTTCTATATCGTCTTGCTTCAGCTAGCATTAAATTAACAATCCTATCTTCTTGATCTTTTGTTCTTGCTTGGAGTAGTTTTTTATGGAGTATTTCCATCGTTTTTGTATAACTTTCCATAAAATAATAATACACGAAGATATTGCCTTGAGAAATGAAGATGAGATACTAATAGTCAAATGTTAATACAATTAAATTCACAACAAGCTAAATTAAAAGATGAGCTGCAAGAATACTTCAAAGGATTAATTACACCTAAGTTAAAGACAGAGCTAAATAATCCAGAACATTTTGAGGGTGGCGGCCCAGAATTTAAAAAAGCTATGCTAACTATGGGCGCGGATGGATGGATAGGCCTTAGTTGGAAAAAAGAATTTGGTGGTAAGGAGCTTAGTCCAATTGAGCAATACATATTCGTTGAGACTGTAATGCGAACTGGCTTCCCGTTCCCATTTCTGACAACGGGATCAGTGGGACCAATGATAGCAGAGTATGGATCTGATTGGGCTAAAGAAGAAATAGCAACAAAAATTTTACAAGGAAAATTAATATTTGGCATTGGTTATTCTGAACCAAATTCTGGGACTGACTTGGCCTCCCTACAAACAAAAGCTATTAAAGAAAAAGATGGATATCTTATAAATGGTCAAAAAATGTGGACTAGTCTAGCAAACTTTTCAGACTATATATGGCTTGCAGCAAGAACTGACTTTGAAGCTAAGAATCACAAGGGAATTTCAATGTTCATTGTTCCAACAAATGATCCCGGTTTTTCTTTAACTGCAATTAACACTTTAGGCGATGTACGAACTAATGCTACATTCTATGAAAATATCAAAGTCCCAGATTCACATTTAGTTGGAGAAATTAATCAAGGATGGTCATTAATAACAAGTCAATTAAACCTAGAACGACTTGCTTTGGTTAATCATGGTCCTGTTGAAGAACTTTATAGGAACGTTTTAGAATTGGCCCAAAATACTAAAATTGGTAATGATCAATTTTTGACTGATTTGTCATGGGTAAAACAAAATTTTGCTCAAATTCACTCCGGAATTGAAGCATTAAAACTAATTTGCTGGAAACAAACATGGATTATGGAGTCTGATCAGCTCAATATGGCAGAGGCTTCAGTGGCTAAAGTTTACGGATCTGAATTTTTTATTGAGGCTTACAGACTTTTGATGGAAATTATGGGTGAGCTAAGTATTTTAAAAAATAATTCAGAATTAAAAATTCTAAATGCGAGACTTGAAAGAATGTACCGAACAGCATCTATATTAACATTTGGAGGTGGCACTAACGAAGTTCAAAGGGACATTATTGCAATGGCAGGTTTGTTCATGCCAAGGAGTCGCTAGTGGACTTTTCAGAATTAAGTCACCAACAAAAGATAAGAGAATCTCTAAATAAAATATTCTCAAAAAAATGCTCTCCAGAAAGACTTAAGAATTTTGATAATGAATTTAAACATGATGAAAACCTTTATGATTTTCTTGCATCGAATGGATATTTAGGACTTGGTATTAATGAAAAATTAAATGGTAGCGGCGAAGATTTATACGATCTAGGTATTCTTTTTGAATGTCTTGGCTTTCATGCTGCTCCATTGTGTTTAACTGGATGTTTAGTTGATGTTGCTCAAACACTTCAAAAATTTAGTAAAAATGAAAACCATCAATCTATTGTTTCATCTATAGCTAACGGCGAGATTTATACGTCAGCTATTTTAGAACCACTAAATCATGATCCAGAAAATCCAACTACTACAGCAGTTTTTGATGGTGAAAAAATAATTATTAATGGTACAAAATATCTCTCAGAAATATCCTCTTTGGCTAAGGGTATTTTAATTTCCGCATCTTCAAATAAAGGTGTAATACTAGCCCTTGTAAAAACTGATAATGTTGAATTAACTCAACTAACCTCTACTGCTAACTCCCCTTTATTTAAAGTAGAGCTTAAAAATGTATCAATCGTAGAATCTGATGTAGTTCATGAAGAAGGTCGTGGACTTGAAGCCTTAAAATACTTATTGCAAATAAATATGGTGATGAGAAGTTATATTGCTCTTGGAGTAACTAATAAAATGACATCTTTAATTGCATCTTATACTTCTGAACGAGAGCAATTTGGAAGAGTTATAGGTACTTTTCAAGCAGTGTCTCACAGGGCAGCAGACTGTTTTATTGAGCTTGAATGCTTAAGATTAGTTAATCAACAAGCGTCAACAAATCTGAATACAAATCTTGATTGCGAAAATGATGCATTAGTGTCAAAAATTTGGGCTGGAAATGCTTGTCATAAAATAAGTTATTCTGCTCAACACCTTCATGGTGGTGCAGGAGTGGATAGAGATTACGTTTTATGGAGATATTGCCTGCTCGCAAAAGAGTGTGAGCTAATAAATGGATCAGCCAGTCAAAATATTGAAAGACTTGGACTAAATATTACTGCAAATCAATAAGTTAAAGCTGTTCTGAAAGTTCTGGTAAAGCATTAAACAGATCTGCTACCAAGCCATAGTCTGCAACTTGAAAAATAGGCGCATCTTCGTCTTTATTTATAGCAACAATTACCTTTGAATCTTTCATTCCAGCCAAATGTTGAATGGCACCGCTAATACCAACAGCGATGTATAAATCTGGTGCAACAATTTTACCCGTTTGACCAACCTGATAATCATTTGGAACAAAACCTGCATCTACAGCCGCCCGAGAAGCACCAACAGCTGCGCCAAGCTTATCTGCAATTGCCTCCAAGAGATGGAAATTATCACCTGATTGCATGCCTCTTCCACCAGAGATCACAATACCAGCAGCTGTTAACTCTGGCCTATCACTCTGAGCAATCTCTTCTCCAACAAAGGATGTTAAATCAGAAATGTTATCAGCATCAATGTTTTCAATAGATGCAGATCCACCAGACGAATTCACAGGATCAAAGGCAGTAGCTCTGACTGTAATTACTTTAATAGAATCATTTGATTTAACTGTAGCAATACAACTTCCTGCATATATAGGTCTTTTGAATGTATCTTCAGAAACAACTTCTGTTATTTCAGATATTTGTTGCACATCTAGCAATGCACTCAGTCTAGGTAGAACATTTTTTCCAAATGTAGTTGCTGCCGCAAGTATGTGAGAATAATTAGCAGCAACTGATTTAATCAGATTAGCAGTACTTTCTGCTAAATGATTTTCATAAGCAGCATTGTCAGACATCAGAATCTTGGAAACACCCTCAACTCCAGTTGCTTCATCAGCAACACTTTGACAGGAATTGCCAGCAATAAGGAGGTGTACTTCACCGTTCAATTCTTTAGCCGCTGCAACAGTATTTAACGTTGCAGGTTTTAAATTTGAATTATCGTGTTCTGCTATAACTAATATACTCATGAAATCACCTTCGCTTCTTCTTTTAATTTACCAACTAATTCTTCTACTGACTCAACTTTGATGCCCTCTTGTCTAGATGCAGGTAGCTCAACGGATAACAATTCCATTCGATTATTTATATCGACACCCATTTCTCCAACTGGTTTAACATCCAATTCTTTCTTCTTAGCTTTCATAATATTTGGAAGAGACGCATATCTCGGCTCATTAAGTCTTAAATCAGTTGTAATTACAGCTGGAAGAGAAACCTTAATTGTTTGTAGGCCACCATCAATTTCTCGAGTAACGGATGCAGAATCTCCATCAATTACAACTTCAGATGCAAATGTTGCTTGAGAATAATTCAACATAGCAGCAAGCATTTGACCAGTTTGATTGTTATCTCCGTCAATCGCCTGTTTACCTAAAATTACTAGTTGCGGAGATTCTTCTTCAATAACTTTTGAAAGTACCTTCGCTATGGCTAATGGCTCTAGAAGTGAGTCTGTTTCTGCTAATATCGCTCTATCAGCTCCTAAGGCTAGTGCGGTCCTAAGTTGTTCTTGAGAGTCTGATTTACCAACAGTTACAGCAACAACTTCGGATGCAGTTCCCGCCTCTTTAAGTCTCACAGCCTCTTCAACAGCAATTTCGCAAAATGGATTCATTGCCATTTTTACATTATTCAGATCTACATCAGATTGATCGCCTAAGGGCCTAACTTTAACGTTATAATCAACTACACGTTTAATTGGAACTAATATTTTCATGGATAGAACTCGTTTATTTTGATATTATTTTAATTAGTTATAATTTATTATTAATTTTTTATATAATATCATTAATTATATGATTTATGCGGATATAATTGTAATGTTTTTTTACCACTAAAAAAAGAGGGAGTCGTAGATGGAAAGAGAAGTTATGGAATACGATGTCGTCATCGTAGGCGGAGGCCCATCTGGCCTTAGCGCTGCCATAAAACTTGCTCAACTTGCGAAAGAAAATGATAAACCTCTAGAGATATGTCTTCTTGAAAAAGGCTCTGAAATAGGTGCACACATACTTTCGGGAAATGTGTTTCAACCCACTGCTTTAAATGAACTTATTCCAGATTGGAAAGATAAAGATTGTCCTCTAAATGTTGCGGTTAAAAAAGATAAGCTAATGTTCATGTTTGAAAAATTTAGCCTGCCTATTCCTGCCTTTGTAATGCCTCCTATGAACAATCACGGAAATTATGTAGCAAGTCTTGCAAATCTTTGTCGTTGGCTTGCAACACAAGCAGAAGAATTGGGAGTTGAAATATTTCCTGGTTTTCCTGCTAGTGAAATTCTTTACGAAGGAGACAGAGTTATTGGTGTAAGAACCGGAGATATGGGTGTTGGACTCGATGGTGAGCAGAAAGCAGGATATGAAGCTGGAATAGATATTAAAGCAAAATACACAATATTTGGTGAAGGCTGCAGAGGCCATTTAGGAAAACAATTAATATCAAAGTTTGAATTAGATAAGGATAAAGATCCTCAACATTATGGAATTGGGTTTAAGGAAATTTGGAAAATTAAAGATGAAATGCATGAGGAAGGTCTTGTAATCCACACGAATGGTTGGCCTAGTGCTAAAAATACTCCAGCTGGCTCTTACCTTTACCATGCAGATAATAACGAAGTATATTTAGGATACGTTGTTCCTCTTGATTATGAAAATCCCTATCTTAGCCCTTATGATGAATTTCAAACTTGGAAAACTCATCCCTCAATTCGTAGATATCTAGAGGGAGGTGAAAGAATTACTTATGGGGCAAGAGCTCTTATCAAAGGAGGTCTCCAGTCTCTTCCGAGTATGGAATTTCCGGGCGGAGTTTTAGTAGGCGACAATGCTGGAACACTGGTTTTCTCAAAAATCAAGGGATCTCATACAGCTATGAAGTCAGGAATGCTGGCAGCAGAGGCTATTTTTAAAAACATTGATAATGAAGGTGGTCTTGAATTTAATGATTTAGTCAAATCAAGCTGGATCCATACCGAGCTTTATAAATCAAGAAATTTTGGACCCATGTTCCATAAGTTTGGTGCATTGATTGGAGCTGCCTTCAACGCAATGGATCAATTGATATTTAGAGGTAAACTCCCGTTTACTCTTCGACATACAACTCCAGACTATGCATGCATGAAGCCTGCTGCTGACATGCCAAAAATAGAATATCCGAAACCAGACGGTAAGATCAGCTTTGATAAATTAAGCTCCGTATTTCTATCCAATACATACCATGAAGAAGATCAGCCCTGTCACTTGACACTAAAAGATTCAACCATTCCAATACTGCAAAATTTGCCTATGTATGATGAACCCGCGCAAAGATATTGCCCAGCTGGTGTTTATGAGGTTGTTGAAAAAGATAACGAGCCTAAATTTGTAATTAACGGGCAAAATTGTGTTCATTGCAAAACATGCGATATTAAAGATCCATCCCAAAATATTACTTGGGTAACCCCCGAAGGTACTGGCGGTCCTAATTACCCAAATATGTAATGAGAAACATAACACTCTATATATTATTAATATTACTATCAGGGTGTTCTTCAGAAAATTACCAGGCACAGTTCAATTCCTTGCTTGATAATGAATGGGAAAGAATGATAGGTGATAATCCCGTCTATGCTTCAAGCATGGGAGATCTAACTAATAATACAGAATGGTCGGATACATCGATAGATAAAATTTACGCAAATCATCAGATCGAATTACAAATATTAAGTCAATTAGAAGAATTCGACATACAAAATTTTACTGAAGAGAATCAAGTAAATTATTTTCTTTTTAAAAAACAATATGAAAACTCAGTAGAGGCTCATACATTTAAAAAATTTTTAATGCCATTTAGTCACAGGGGCGGCATTCAATTAGAGCATGAAACAACTAGCATAGTTCCTCTAAGAAATAAGCAAAATTTTTTAGATTGGATAGAACGACTCTCAAAAATAAATACATTAATTGATGATGCTATCGAAAAAGCAAAAATTGGGATTGATCAAGGTATTGTTCCACCAAGATATCTTATGGAAAAAGTTTATAAACAAATTGCATTGCAGGTTTTTGTCGAACCAGAAGATAGCCCCTTCTATAGGGTCTTTAAAAATATAAATAAAGGGATAGATTCTCCTGAGGAAATTCAACAAAAAGCTCTTGATGTTATAAAAACAAAAGTTATTCCTGCTTATGCTCGCCTTCACACATTTTTTAAAGAAGATTATTTGCCTGCTTGCAGAACATCCATCGGTATAAAAGAGATTAAAAATGGAAAAGAATATTATGAATTCTTAGCAAGAAAATTTACTACAACCAATCTTACTCCATTGGAGATTCATGAAATTGGATTAGTAGAAGTTGATAGAATTAGAGAAGAAATGGAAGCTGTAATAGAAGAAGTTAATTGGGACGGTTCATTTAAAGCTTTTCTAGATGATTTACGCACTAATCCTAGGTTTTACTATGATACTTCAGAGGATTTATTTGAAGCATACCTAGCAACATCTAAAAGAATTGATCCAGAGTTAGTAAAACTATTTAAAGTTCTCCCATCAATGCCATATGGACTAAAGCCTATTCCAATGGAAAGTGCTCCAGATACGACTACTGCTTATTACCAACGTCCAGCTGCCGATGGTTCTCGTGCAGGATATTACTTTGTAAATCTTTACCGACCTGAAGTAAGACCTAAATATGAAATTGAAGTTCTTAGTGTGCATGAAGCGATGCCTGGACATCATTTACAAATTGCGTTGGCAATGGAATTAGATTTACCAAATTTTCGAAAATATGGAGGAATCACTGCTTATGTTGAGGGTTGGGGACTTTACAGTGAGAGGCTTGGCTATGATTTAGGTCTGTATCAAGACCCATACTCAAAATTTGGTCAGCTTACATATGATATGTGGAGAGCAATAAGACTTGTAGTTGATACAGGAATGCACTACTTTGATTGGAGCAGACAGGATGCCGTAAATTATTTTCTTAATAATTCAGCTAAAACAAAACAAGATGTTTTGAATGAAGTTGATCGATACATAAATTGGCCAGGTCAAGCTCTTGCATATAAGATTGGTCAATTAAAAATATTGGAACTAAAAGCTAATGCAGAATTGGCATTTGGAGATAAATTTAATATTAAAGACTTTCATCATGAGATTCTAAAAAGAGGAGCTCTACCCCTAGACACTCTTGAAAAATATATCAATGAATGGATTGCTGATGGCACAAATTAATATGAATTAAACTACTTCGCCTAAACTGAACATACAATTGAAGCTTTTTAACATTAGCTCACCTGAAGAATCATTTTCTTGACCGATTGCAATATCTACCAAAGAGTAATAAACAGAACGCGAAAGGAAGCCCTTAATACCGTCTCTAACTTCAATAAAGGGTATATTTTCATCTCCCACCCTCTTAAGCTCTAATTTGTGCTCTTTATCAAGCGGGATTGATAGTTCTAAATCTGTTTTTAGAATAATTTTTGTCTTACTAGCGTCAACCTCATAATCAACAATCATGTATGGAGCAAGATCAACTTTTATAGATACTTTTTCAACAGGAGTAACTAGAAAGTAATTATCATTTTCTAATTTTAGAATTCTAGAGAATAATACTCTTAATTTTTTTCTGCCAATAATTGAGCCCTGATAAAACCAGTTCCCCTCTCTATCAATCTGCATTTCGACACCTTCACATAATTCAGGGTCCCAAAGGTGTACCGGAGGAAATTCTTCTTTGATTGAATTAACTGAATTTAAAAGTTTAGCGAAGTCCATAAAACGTTTGAAATAATAATAATATTCCTAATGCCGAGATAAACAAAGAAGAGATGATTTGTATATTATTAGATTGCCTGCTAAAAATATTTTCCAAAGAGTCGTGAGTAAGTGCAAAACTTAAGAATGAAAACCATGCAGCAGTTACAATTGGAAAATAGAATAAATAAATTAAGGTCACAAATAAATTAGAGCCAAGATCAATAAATGAAAATAGAGAAATAGTAAATAAAAATGCTTTCACATTTAATAAATTTGTAATTAATCCAATAAGAAATGGATTTTGCAGAAAAGGTTTTGAATCATTTTTATTAGACGATTTGTTAAAAACAAAAAAGCTTAATCCTATATATAGTAAGTATGAGCCACCAAAAATTTTAATAAATATTTTTGCTTCCTCAGTGCTATAAATTAATAATGAAATACCAGAAATAGCAAAAAAACAGTGCACAAATATTCCAAAACCAATGCCAAGAGCGGTGAGAACACTTTCTCTTCGACCATTTGCAAATGATTGATGAAAAATAATAGCAGTATCTGGACCAGGTGACATTACTGCTAACAAGTGTGCCAAGGCTGCAGAAAAAAACATCATGATGAGATAATCTCAGGTTCTATTTCTAATTCTATTTTAAATTTTTTTAAGATTTTTAATTTAATTTGTTTAAGCAAATCAATAACCTCTTGAAATGATGCTCCGCCATTATTAATCAGCACAAGAGAATGATTCTCATAAAAACGTAAAGTATCAGGAATAACTAAATCAGGCTTAATGAGCTCTATTAATCTGGCTGAGCTAAGCTTTATATGTTCATCATCCTGATCCCACCTATGACCATCTAAAAAATTATGGTCAAATTCATTAGCTCTTACTATTGGGTTTTTAAAAATGCTTCCTACATTAGGCTGCAGCTTTGGGTCAGGTAATTTAGAATTTCTAATATCTTTTATTAACTCAGAGAGCATTCGCGGAGTTAGAGAGGAAACATCAATTGAATTATCTTTAAGAAAATGACTTAATGCTGGATAGTTCAAGTTAGGCTCAAAAGATTTATTAAATATGAAATTAACTTTTAAAATAATATAATTTTTTGATTGAAAAATTGAATGACGATATGAAAATTTACATTGATTACTTTGCAACGTTTCAACTTTTCTTGTCCTTAAATTAAAACATTCAACGCTTTTAATAAATGAACTTATTTCAACTCCATAGGCTCCTATATTTTGAACTGGTGCTGCTCCAACAGATCCTGGTATATGTGTTAGATTTTCTATGCCATACAACTCATTTTTTAAGCAATATTCAATCAAATCAGCCCAATCAACTCCCCCACCAACAGAAATATATTCTTTATAAGTTTCTATCTCTCTCAAATGAATTTTAATAACAGTTCCATTAAAATACTCATCTAAAATTACATTAGTGCCTGCACCAAGAATCAATATTTTCTCATCGCCTAAAGTTGATAATGCTGATAGATCATCCAAAGAATTTATACTTATCAAGTTTTTTGCATTTGCCTGCAAACCGAAAGAGTTAGATATCATCATCAATCATTCTTCTTAGCAAAAGTTATTGCTGCTTCTAAGTCTTCAGGAGTATCAATGCCAATAGGCGCATCATATTCAAAATCTTCAACCAAAATATTAAAACCGTTATCTAAAAATCTTAGCTGCTCTAATCTTTCAGCTTTCTCATTAGTTGTTGGTTGCAATTTGCTTAACGTTTGAAGAGTCTCATTGCTATAAGCATATATTCCTAAGTGTTTAAGATAATTTTTATAATCGAAAGTGAATGAGTTGGGTATAACAGAACGAGAAAAATAAATAGCTTTTTTTGAATTAGATCTTACAACTTTTACTTCATTGGGATTATTAACGTCCATATTTTCACTAAAACTAACACATGCTGTTGATATGGGCGCTTCTTTAGTTATAAGCAATGGTAATTTATTAATAATCTGAAGAGGCATAAATGGTTCATCACCTTGTAAATTTATAATTGGAATATTCATAGGTAGATCTATTTTTTTTGCTGCCTCAGCAATTCTATCCATACCTGATAAGTGCTCATCTGAAGTCATTACAACATTAGCACCTAATGATTCTGCACGATCCTTTATCTCAATACTATCTGTTGCTATATATGAACTCATTGCATTTGATGAATTTGCTAAATCAATAATTCTGGAAATCAATGACTTGCCATTTATCATTGCCAAGGGTTTATTAGGAAGACGAGTTGAAGCAGCTCTTGCCGGAACGATAATTACAAAACGATCAGTCATTCAAAGTAAATACTCTTTCCTCAAGCATTCTTGGTATATCTTCTTCAATTGGATAACCAATTTTACATTTAGAACATTCAAGATAATCTTCTCTATCAATTAATTTTGATTTGCATCTTATACATCCCATAATGTCGAGAATATCTTTATCTATCATTTAATTTTTCCTCAAGCATATCGATAAATTGCGATTCAATTTTAGACTCTATGCTCAAATACCAAATTTTTGAATTTTTGAAATGCTTACATTTAGCTGCATCTTTTTCTGTCATTAAGATTGGAAGATGATCGAGATAATACAAATCTCTTTTATTATATTTATGATGATCTGGAAATGGGTTTTTATCAAATTCAAATCCTAATCTTGATAGCAAATCAAAAAATCTATTAGGATTTCCAACTCCGGCAACAGCATGAACCTGATTGTGCATTGGCCATTTATCGACGGAATATTCTTTACCTGAATTTAAATGAACAAATTTAGTTGGACTCAAAGTCATTAGGATCTCATCACCTTCAGTTGGGCCTCCATTATTTACAATAAAATCAACTTCCTTTAATCTTGATTTTGGCTCTCTCAACGGTCCTGCAGGAAATGCAAAACCATTACCCAGTCTCCTTACTCCATCAACAACAGCAATCTCAATATCCCTTCCCATTGCATAATGCTGAAGGCCATCATCAGAAATGATCACATCAACATCATGATTTTCTTGAAGTTTTTTTGCAGCCCTTGATCGATTCTTGTCAATATAAAATGGTAGATTTAATTTTGCTAAAATCTGAGCCTCATCTCCAGTTTCTTTATGAGAATTTTCATGAGTCACCTCAAGTGTTGAAGAAAATTTCCCGCCATAACCTCTACTTATCAATCCTGGTTTAAATCCACGTTTAGATAATTCAGATGCAATGTATTTTACTAATGGAGTTTTTCCAGTACCGCCCATTGATATATTCCCAACAACAATTATAGGAATGGGAGAATTCCAAACTTTTTTTGGATTATTTGTAAAAGATTTTTTACGAAGTTTAATTAAGGATGTAAATAAGTATGTGAAGGGAATTAACAGATAAAGCCAAAAACTTTTTTTATACCAAGCATCAATTAAATATCCCTGCTCCACTGGCTCTTCAGTGAAAGACGGAAGATGATCCTGAGCAGCTATTCTTTTTGAAGATTTGTCTATATCAGACGAATGACTAAACTTATTTTGATATAGATTTTTGTAGATTCCTTTTTGATCTAGTAATGAGGAATGAGTTCCTGATTCAGCCACTGCTCCTTGATCAAGCACTAATATTTTGTCAGCATTTTCAATAGTTGATAATCTATGAGCTATAACAATGGTAGTTCTATTGTTAATAAGTTTTTCGATTGCTTCTTGAACGATTAATTCAGATTCATTATCTAAGGCAGACGTTGCCTCATCTAAAATGATTATTGGAGAATCTTTATAAAATGCCCTTGCTATAGCTATTCGTTGACGTTGACCACCGGAAAGTAAGACACCATCATCACCAATTTCAGATTTATAACCTTCAGGAAGTTTAGAAATAAATTCATTGCAGCCTGAAATCTCAGCAGCTTCAACTAATTTATCCTGATCAATATTGTTATCTCCATAAGCAATATTTTTTTCGATGGTATCGTTAAATAAAGTCGGTGATTGGTTTACGATTGAAATGCATCGACGAAGATGAGATAGCTGATAGTCGTGAATACTGACTCCATCAATAAAAATATCTCCAGAAAAATGTGAGTAAAATCTAGATATCAAACTAGCAATAGTTGATTTTCCTGATCCTGATTTACCTACAATGGCAACAGTTTCATTTTGTAAAATTTTAAAATTAAGATTACTCAGAACTGATTCCTTGGAATTATAGGAAAAACCTACATCTGAGAACTCGATATTACCTAGAATATTTGAATCAATTTTACCCAAATCTTCCTCTTCCTTAGCATCTAATTGATCAAAGATCTCTATAGCTGCTGCCAAGCCTTTTTGTATCACTGCATTAATACTGGAGAGCTGTCTTATTGGTTTAGCCATTAGTCCAGCCGCAGTTATGAATGCAACAAAATCTTCTGCTTTCAACTCTATACCTAATTGTGAACCCAAAGCAAAATAAGCGACTATGGATAAAGATATAGAAACCAGAAGCTGAATTATTGGTGTTGCCAAATTACTTGTGGCTTCAAGTTTTAAATTTTGATTTTTATTTGAAGCATTGGCAGCAAAAAATCTATCTGTTTCATATTTTTCTGCATTAAATGATTTGATTTCTAAATTTCCATCAACAGCTTCAGATGCCAGATGAGTTACATCACCCATAGCTGTCTGAATAGTCTTGGCTAGTTTTCTTAATCTTCGTCCTGCTACATAGACGATCAGTGCTATAAACGGGGTTGTAATCAATAAAAGTAAGGTAAGTTTCCAGTTTAAAGTTAACATATAAGCCAATAATCCAAGCAACAGGAATCCCTCCCTTACAAAGGTCTTGATTGCATTTGATGCAGCTCCAGAAACCTGAGTAGTTGTAAAAGTAATTCTATTAATAAGTTGGCCAGATTGATTTTGATCAAAGTAATTTTTTGGAAGATTTATTAATTTTGAAAAAAGCTCAGACCTTAAATCATGCACAATTCCAAAACCTACTCTAGACATAAAGTAATTACCAACAAAAAAACCTAAACCTCTTCCTATAGCAATAAAAATTAATGCTAAAACAAGGTAAATGCTGAAATCTTGTTGATCAGAATTAATAAATTCAATAATTCTTCTTATCCATTCAACTGCAGCTATATCAGCAGATGCAAAAAGAATAAAACCTAAAATACTTAAAAAAAATGAAAATTTAAATCTAAAGGTATATGAGAATAATCTTTTTAGAGGACTCATGGCTAATCATTATAAGTTTTAATCTGCAGGTTTTGAAATCCAAGTGCTTGGAGACCATCCATTAATGTGATTACCCATTCATGATAGGCTTTACTTTCTATGGAAAGAATTACAACTTCGGATTTAGAAAAACTTACGCCAACACCAGCCATCAATACGTCAATCTCTGCCATAGAAAATTCTTGATCATTAACAATGAGTTTTCCTGATTCTAATAAAATAATATTTTGCGCATTGTTTGATATAGCAGAGGAAAAAGATTGAGTTTGAGGTAAATCTAGAGTGAGATATTGATTAGTTTCAATTTTAGATGTAACAACAAAAAAAATTACAAGCAAGAAAACAATATCAATCAATGGGGTAATTTCAACGGATAGAGTTCTCTCTTTGTTATTATAAAACTTCATTTTTTATACAAAAAGTCTAGAAAAATAGATGTATTTGATTGCAATAATGACATCAAGATCAAAGTCTTTTGATCAAAATATTTGTAAAATATTATTGCCGGAACAGCAATAATCAGGCCGAAAGCAGTTGTTATTAGAGCCTCCGATATACCCAGTGCAAGTAAATCCGTATTTGCAGATCCGTTGATATCAATGTTGCTAAATACTTTTATCATACCCACCACTGTCCCTAAAAGTCCTAACAAAGGGCTTATGCTAGCAATCGTGCTTAACATTGATAAATTCCGTTCTAAAAGTATTTTAATTTCAGAAGCTTTTTCTTCTGCTTTTACTTCAACAAATTCTCTTGGATATGATTTATATTGATAGCAGTGCTGAAGCAAATCTCCTAATTGAGATGTAATTGAAATATCTTGTTGATTTTGCGAGTGAAAAGAATCCTTTTTAATTAGATTTTGAATCTGTCTGAGCAATCCTTTTGGTGCAACTAGCCTCCTCTGCAAAAACCAAAGTCTTTCTAAAACAATGGAAATGAGCAAAATTGAACAAACTAGCAAAGGCCATATAAACCATCCGCCAGATATTAATAAATTATTCATTTTATTTTTTTACCAAGCCCTCATTCTCTATGCGAAATACTTTATCCAGTTTATTAGCATAATTTAAATCATGGGTTGCCACCATAATACCTATATTATGATTTTTGGCTAATTTTATTGTTAAATCTTGAATTATATTTGCATTTTCATGATCTAGATTGCCTGTTGGCTCATCCATAAATATAAACATAGGTTCATGAACAATTGCTCTCGCAATAGCAACACGCTGCCTTTCACCCCCTGAAAGCATGGAGGGATAACTATTTTTTAACTCTTCTATGCCTAGCTCATTTAAAATTTCAAATATTTTTTTTGAGTTTTTTTCAATATTTTTATTATTTGATATTCTAAAAACAAGATTACAATTTTCAAAAATAGTTAAATCATCCAATAAATAGTGAAATTGATATGCATAACCAAACAATTTATTTCTCATTTTATTAAATTGCAGACCGTTATTAGCTAATAAATTTATATCGTTGAAAAAAATTTCCCCAAGATCAGGAAATTCTAACCCAGCAAGGATTTGAAGAAGAGTTGTTTTACCGCTTCCTGATGAACCAATTATTCCAATAGTCTCTCCTTGAACAATATCAATTGAAATATTAGATAAAACCTGAATTTGGTGTGCTCCAGTCTTGTAAGCCTTAGAAATATTTGTAGCTTTTAACTTATTCATGACGAAGTATGCTAACGGGTTTTAATTTGGCTGCTCTAGCGGCCGGAAAATATGAAAAAATTAAACTCATTGAAATTACTGAGAAACATATATAAATGAGTTGATTTAATCTAAATTCATAAGGAAAGTAATTGATAAAATAACTATCCATCATGTTTCTATTGGTAAAAGCTTCAATGAAATTAATGAGCTCATCTATATTTGGAGTAATAGCAAGACCGATTAATAAACCTATTAGAGTACCCAGAATACCTATAATAAAACCTAGATTTATAAAAATTAAAGTTAGCTGATTAATTGAGCAGCCCATAGTCTTTAAAATTGCTATTTCTTTTTCCTTAGTTTTTACAGTCATCACAATCGTAGACAGAATATTGAATGCAGCAACTGTAATAATTAAAAATAGCATCAAACTAATTAATCTTTTTTCTAATTTAATTGCTTGAAATAATGTTCCATGAGTCTGTTTCCATGATGTAAAGTAATAATCACTTCCATCAAAAAAAGATTGGGTTAATAAATCAAAGCCAATAGAGTCTGCTTTAAACAAATCGGTTGTTTTAATTCTTATACCTTGAGTTGCATTTGGTTGAAGATTAATAATATTTGCTGCTAAATCATGATGAATTAAAACAAGTGATTGATCTAGTTCTGCTTTAAGCTCAAATATGCCAGAGATCTCTAATGAAATAGTTCTCGGGAAAGTGCCTAAAATAGACGAACGAAGATTAGTTGTAGTTATATTTACAACTTCACCAACACCTACGCCTAAATATCTTGATAACCAAGCACCTATAATAACTCCATTCTTAGACGTAAGATTTTCCATAGATCCTTCTATTAGAAACTCTGGAAGGATTGACATAGATTCTTCTAAATTTGGCTCTACTCCAGTTAGAAATACACCTCTTGATCTATCCTTAGCGCTCATTAATCCTTGTGTTTCGATATAAGGACTCGCCCCAATGATATTGTCTATATTATTTATTTTAGAGAGCAATTGATCATAATTATCAATATTTTCGTTAGAGCGAATAATCAATTGAGGAACAACACCTAGGACTCTTGTTTGCAACTCTTTTTCAAAGCCGTTCATGACTGAAATAACTATTACTAGAGCTGCTACTCCCAAAGACAATCCCGCAATTGCCATTAGCGAAGTGAATGACGCAAATGCACCTTTATTCGATCGAAAATACTTGTAGCCCAAGTAAATAGGCAATGAGTTCATTTTATCTAGGTTATTTGCTTTAATACCTTTTCAATATCGTCTTTATATGGAGGACGAATTGCAGATAACAGCCTATCAAATCTTGAACCAATTTGTTTGTAAACTGCTTTAGCATTGCTGAAAGTCTTAAACCCCTCTTCACCATGATAACTTCCAATCCCTGAAGGTCCGACACCTCCAAATGGAAGATCTTCTTGCTGAATATGGCCTAGTACATCATTAATGGTTACCCCTCCTGACGAAGTTCTAGATAACACTTGCTCTTCTTCATTTTTACTAGAACCGAAATAATACAAACCTAAAGGTTTATCATTAGAGTTGACATAAGAAATTGTCTCATCGACCTCAGAAAATTCTTTTATTGGAAGCAATGGACCAAAGATTTCTTCTTTCATAATCTCCATATCATCAGTGGGGTTCATAACAAGAGTTGGAGGAATCTTGAATGCTTCTTGTTGAGAAAAATCTTCATTTGCAGGATTTATCTCATCAATTTCTGCTCCTTTTTCTTTTGCGTCGGCTAACAGACCTTGCAAGCGATCATAATGTTTTTGATTGATAATCGATGTGTAATCATCATTATGTTTAAGATCAGGATAAAATTCAGCAACAGCCTCTTTCATGCCTGATACTAGCTCGTCTTTTTTATCTGAGTGCACCATGACATAGTCAGGAGCAAGACAAATCTGACCAGCATTCATTGTTTTGCCAAGCATGATTCTTTTTGCAGCTATAGCGCTATCGGCAGAATTACTTACTATAACTGGCGATTTTCCACCAAGTTCAAGGGTGACGGGAACTAGATTCTCAGACGCTGCTTTCATGATGTGTTTTGCAACAGCACCACTTCCTGTATACAAAAGGTGATCAAATTTTTGTTGAGTAAAGGATGCGCCAACATCTGGGCCACCAAGAATTGTTGCAAATTCTTCCTCATCAAAGGCAGCATCACATAATTCTTTTAATAGAGCAGATGTTTTTTCTGTATACTCACTTGGCTTATGCATAATTTGATTTCCAGCAGCAAAAATTGATGCAGCTGGTGAAAAGGTTAAAAATACAGGGAAATTCCATGGCGATATCATTCCTACAGTGCCAAGTGGCTCATAATCTACAGAAGCTTTCGCTCCGAGAAAACCAAGTGGAAAATTTGCTTTTCTTTTTGATCCTGCCATCCATTTTTTTAAGTTTTTCTTGGCATACTCAATACTTGGAACAATTGTATAAACATCTGTAGCCATTGACTGATTCTTGGATCTAACACCAAAGTCTTCATTGAGTGCATCAACAATTTTATAACGATTTTCCATGATCAATGATTTCATTCGATTCAATCTATCAATTCTTAATTCATAAGATGGAGGCCCATTCTTAATAAAAAATGCTTTTTGTTTATTTAATATTTCTTTTATTTGTTGATGTTCCATTTTTACCTCTTTAATTTGTATTTTAGCCTAACAATTTAAAATGTGATTTCTTATGTTGATCTTTTCGCCTTATCAGAATCATTTGTTTTTTTAATCATACTTCTTATTTGTGACCAGTCATCCTCGGACATCTTTGAAAGTTGTGAAAAGGTTCCTCCACCTGATAGATATTGTGCGCCATCAAGAGCGATAGTTTGCCCTGTTAAATATTCACAACCATCTGCCATTAGGAAAGTTGCCAAATTTTGTAGCTCACTCATTTCTCCAACTCTACCCATTGGAATAGTACTCATTGAACTAGAATCCTCCAGAGCACCATCTGGACTTAATCTTGCCCATGCTCCTTCTGTGGGGAATGGTCCGGGAGCAATAGCATTGATCCTTATTCCATGAGGGCCCCACTCCACAGCAAGAGATTTTGTCATTGTATGTAAAGCTGATTTAGACATTGCAGATGGGACAACAAAAGGAGATCCTGTCCAGACCCACGTTGCAAGAATAGATATGATTGAACCTTTAATATTGTGCTCAAGCCATTTTTTACCAACAGCATTAGTGACATAAAATGTGCCATGAAAAACAATATTTGCAATTGCATCAAAACCTCTCGCCGACAAATCTTTAGTCGGTGATATAAAGTTACCTGCTGCATTGTTAACTAAACCATCAAGCGGGCCTTCTTGAAAAATAGCATCTATAAAATCTTCAACATCTTGGGGTGACCGTATATCCAAAGGTTGAAACCTTACAGTAGCATCATATTTATCTTTAAATTCAGCTGCAGTATCTGCAAGCACGCTCTCTCGTCTTCCACAAATGACAACCTCAGCTCCATGTTGAACATAATGTTCAGACATTTCTTTTCCTAGACCAGTTCCGCCACCTGTTACTAAAATCTTCTTACCCTTTAAAACATCATCTTTAAACATAATAATCCTTATTTTTTGTCCACAATATCTATGATAGCTTGAACCCATGCATCTGAAAAATTTAATGACGGTACGTAATCGAGGGTTTGACCGCCTGCATCAATAAAAAGTTCTTTATATTCTGCACCAATTTCAATAACAGTTTCCAAGCAATCTGCAGTAAATGCAGGCGAAAATACTAGCACTTTTTTTATGCCCTGCTCCGGGTAACCCTTTAAAACCTCATCTGAAAATGGCTCCAGCCAATTATTAGTTAGTCTAGATTGGAAAGTAACTTCATATTTATCAGAAGGAAGAGATAATTTTTCTGCAATCAGCTTAGAAGTTTCATAAACAGCTGATTTATAGCAATAATAATTCTCTGCATTAACTTCATGCTCACAATTTTTTCCATCACATAAGTTGTCATCATAAACTTTATTAACTTGAGAGTTTGGAAGTCCATGATAACTAAAGATAACTTTATCGTAATCTTGATGATTAAAATTTCGAGCAGCGTTAATCCATGCATCAATAAATGATGGATGATCATAGTATTGTGATATGTATCTAAAAGATGGAATAACCCATGCTCTTGAAATCTTTTTAGTTAAATCCTCAAATACACTACCAGAAGTAGCTGATGCATAATGAGGAAAAAGTGGGAGTACTACAAGCTCAGAAGGATTTGATTTTTTAATAACTTCTAAGGCTTTTTTAATGCTTGGTTTTTGATATCGCATTGCAAAATGCACATCATATTTATTTTGCTTAGCATTTAATTTATTAGTTAACTCTTCTGTATTTTTTAGCAAAGGTGAAACACCGCCTGATAGATCCCATAATTCTTTATATATTTTACTTGATGAAAATGATCGTATTGGGCAAATAATAAGAGTAACTAAGATAAACCTAAATAAAGAAGGAACATCAATCACTCGCCCATCCATTAGAAATTCTCTTAAGTATTTAAATACATCGAAATATGAAGGAGAGTTCGGCGTTCCTAGATTAATTAATAATAGTGCTGGTTTGTTCATGCTTTCTTAATATTGGATGCAACATTATAAATAATAAAGATACAAAACATAACAAAGCACTAAAAAAATATAAATACTCAGGGCTAAGTTGGTAAATTGGCATTGCAATGATTGGTGTAAGCACATGCCCAATTGGCATAACAGAACCCAAATAGCCTGCAGCCTTGCCTTGATTATCAGGGGTTTGAGCTAGTGATAAGGAAGATGCATTTGCAGGTCTAAACATACCTGCGCCTAGGCCATTAATCATCATTGCTAAGTAAAATAATGCTATTGAAGACGATAATGCGGCCATAATGTAAGATACAAGTATAAGAAAAGTACCGTAAATTAGTAATTTATCATTGGAAATTGGCTTCATATCGGTAAATATGTATTGGCTCACAACTGTTGATAATGAAAGCACAACAAATGTTAGACTAATTACCAAAGGCAGATCTTTTTCATCAGAAAAGACATCAGTAATAAAAAATCCAATTGACTGCAATAATGACGCTTGGCAAAGGGATGAAAGTGCCGCAATAAAAAGAAACGGCCATACGCTTTTATCTTTAAAAGATAGCTTCGATAGCATAATATTGGTTTTTTCTTTGAGTGGAGTTATTTTTGGAAATGTAAGGAAAATTCCCAGAGCGGAAATAAATCCACACATAGCAAAAATATAAAATGGCAGAGGTTTTGAGTACAAGAAAAGAAAGCCTCCTATCATTGGACCCATTATCGTTCCAATCAAGAAACTAGATTCAAGTCGCGCAAATTTCTTTGTTCTTTTAGTTCTGCTAGAAATGTCAGCAATATATGCAAACGCAGCTGGTCTTGTTGCTGACCCAATTAATCCATTTATAAGCCTTCCTAAAATTAATAAAGGTAAAAGAAATACAAAATCTAATAAATTTCTTTCGACAAGAAAGAGTGGAGTTATTAAAGCTATTATTGAAATTGAATAACCGATCAAACCTATGACTGCAATATTTCGTCTGCCGTATTTATCAGATGCCCTCCCCCATGAAGAACTAGTTATAGCCCAAGCTACTGCTGATATAGAAAAAATTATTGAGGTTTCAATAACAGATAAGCCCAAATCTCTTGCTAACGGTGGAACTAAAACAAATGCAAATGACTGTCCAAGTCCTACTGAAAATAAACCAAACTTTAGCCAAGATGAAGCTTTATACAATTTTATTTATGCCAACAGCCTCACGCAATTTTTCGACAAGCTCTTTTGCTTGAGGACGGACTTTTTGAGCACCTTCAGAAAATAAATCATTTAATAAATTTGGTTTGTCATTCAATTCAAAATATTTTTCTCTAATTGGAGAAACTTCAGAATTAATGATTGAAAATAATTTTTTCTTAGCATCACCCCATCCAATACCATCCTTGTATGCTTGATTCATTTCGTTTATTTCATCACTAGTAGCAAAACATGAATATAGCTGAAAAAGAGTACAATCTTTAGTATCTTTTGCCTGACCTGGGCCTAAAGAATTGGTAACAATTTTCGAAATAGATTTCTCTAAATCTTTTTCAGATGATAGAAATGGGATAATGTTATTGTAGGACTTGCTCATCTTTTTTCCATCAATTCCAGGTACTGATACTTCATTCTGAATTATGGCTTCTGGTAAAGTTAATAAATTAGAATACGTATGATTAAAAGTGCCTGCAATATCACGAGTCATCTCCATATGCTGTGCTTGATCAGGTCCAACAGGAACATGTGTTGCTCCAAATATCAGAATATCTGCAGCCATTAAAACAGGATATGAAAATAAACCCATATTAATGGCTTTATCCTCATCATTTCCAGTTTGAGTATTTTCAGCTGCCATTGATTTATATGCATGAGCCCTATTTAATAATCCTTTTGATGCGCTGCAATTTAAAATCCATGTTAATTCATGAACCTCAGGAATATCTGACTGCCTATAAAAATTAGATTTCTTAGGATCTAAACCTGATGAAAGCCAAGCTAGAGCAACATTTTTAACACTTTTCTCAATTTCATTAGGATCATTTTGTTTTATCAAAGCATGATAATCTGCAAGAAAAAAATATGAATCATTATCTGGCTCTACCAAATCAAGGGCAGGCTTAATTGCACCTAAATAATTTCCGATGTGAGGAGTACCAGTTGTCGTAATACCTGTTAAAATTCTTTTCTTCATTAATGATAATTATAAACATCAAAATTAACTATTGTGGAAACTCATAAAACTTTATTCAAATCACTAGAAAAAGCTGAAAAACACTTTGAAGCTGGTGAGATAAAATTAGCACAAAAAATTGTCAGCGAAATTTCCAGAACAATGAAAGCTGAAGGAAAAGTTTCTAACAAGTTAAGACATAGATTTAATTTTTTGTCTGCACAATCTAGATACTTCAATGAGATTTCTTCATTTGCAACAAATCCAAAAAGAAATGAAATTATTGAAGCTATTGAAAGATTAATCTCTAAACCTCTAGAAAATCCGAAGAAACAAGCTAATGAAATTCATAGTTTGCAGACTAGATGGCAGCTACTAGATCAAACCTCTAAACCAGCAAGTCGAGATCAATGGACAAGTTTTAAAGAGTTAACAGATAAAGCTTGGGAGCCATGTGCACATTATTACGAGGAGTTAAAGCTGATTAAAATATCAAATGCTAAACAAAGAGAAAAAATAATAGACACTCTTAATCAATATACTAGTGAGCATTCAGTTAAATGGCCTGGATTAATTGATATGAGTAAATTTCTAAATAAAACATTTCAGTCATGGCAAAAATATGCTCCCGTTCTTGATGAAGACTTCGCAAAATTAAAATCTGAATTTCAAATTGCTAGAAAGCCTATAAATGATGCTATAAAAGATCAAGAAAATAAAAATTATAAAATTAAAGAATCATTAATTGAAAAAGTAAAATTGATTAACGATGTTGATAATCAAATATGCATACAAAAATACAAAAAAATTAAACGTGAGTATCAAGAAACGGGTCCGTGTGGAAAAAAAAATGAACCTTTATTGTGGAAAAAACTTAATGAAGCGGCAGACAAGTTTTTTGCAGAAGAAAAATCATTAGTAAAGAATGAACTTGCTCTAATTGCAGAACTATCAAATGAGCTGAAAAAAAATAACTGCATACTGAATGAAATTAAGAATCAAATCAAAGATATAAATAAAGTAAGAAAATCTCCAGAATTTAAAAATCTCCAAAAGGAGATTAAAGCACTTGAAAAAAAACAACTATCAATGATGCTTGATAAAAAATTAGAAGCTTATCAAAATATTCTTAATAATCTTAAAAAAGAAGAAGCACAAAACCATATTATTCATAAAGATATTTTAAAGGTATTGGAATCACCTCTCTATAATGGTGATGAAGATGCATTGCTTGAAAGTGTTATAAAGATTGAATTGATTGCTCAAATAGAACCGCCTAAATCTAATCAAGCCTTAAAACAAAAGTTAGCTTTAGAAATGTTGCAAAATAAATTTTCTGGATCGAGTATCTCAAGCAATGGAATTAAAGATTTATTGATTCAATTTATTAATAATCTTCAATCCAATAAAACTAACGCGAATGAAAATAAACTTTGGAAAAGAGTAAATGAAGCCTTGGTTAAAGTTGTTGATCAACTTCCTTAATTTTTAATACATTCATCCATCTGTCAGATTTAAATCTAGAAACATATAAAAAGCCTTTGACGATATAATCTGCAAGCAACGTTGAGAAAATTATTTCAATGCTTGCATCTAGTAAAAAGAAGACTACAGCCAGAAAAACTCTTATAAAAAGTAAACATGTTAATGTTATAACCAATGGAGTTTTTGTGTCACCTGCACCTCTTAATGCACCCCCAAGTGAAAATTCTATCGCCATTAAAGGTTGCATTGATCCAAGCAACCATATAAATATAACGGTTAACCTTACAACTTCATCATTATCAATCATGAATCTTGCCAATGGTTCTGCAAAAGTAACAATAATGATCCCAAAAAACGTCATGGAGATAATTGAAAGTCTCATTGCCCCCCATCCTGCTCTTTTTGCTTGATTTTTATTTTGAGCTCCTAAATGCTGTCCAACCAATGTAGCGCCAGCTATTGAAAATCCAAATCCAATTACAAATGAGAAGGATAGAATTTGAACACCTATTCCATATGCTGCATAAGCTTCTGTCCCATAATAAGCTACTAAAATAAGAAAAGCCGTGATGCCAATTTGAAAAATAACTTGTTCAAGTGCTGCTGGTAAGCCAACCTTAAAGATTTCAATAACACGGATGAGATCTAAATCAAATATTGATGAATATCTGACAGCCAATTGATTTGATAGCCAGAAAACAACAAGTAAGACTGCTCCAATTACAAACGAAAGTCCATTGCCTAAAGCAGCGCCAAGAACTCCATATTTTGGAAATCCTAGCCAACCATTTACAAAAACTAACATAAAAAAAATTGCGAATAAATTCATAATTACACCTATAAACAAGGGCGTTTTTACGTCACCAACCGCTCTTAATGCTGTAATCAAACCCATCCCACAACCAAATGCCACATAAAAAGGCGCTATAGCCTTCAAGTACTCAGATGAAAGAATTAAAGCTTGATTTTTTAAACCAAAAAATCTTACAAGTGGTTCAGCAAACTGCCATACTAGAAATGCAGAAATAATAGATAAAAAAATTACTAATTGGACAGTCCTAGTTAAAAAAACTCCAGCTTCATGCTTATCTTTTGCCCCCCAATGTCTTGCGATTAATGCTGTAGAGCCAGCCAAAACTCCTGTTAAAACTGCTTGCAGAATAAAAGTGACTCTTTGACCCGTTACAGCAGCGGCTATCGCGTCAGGTCCAAGACCACCAACTACTTTAATTGCAACAATTGAACTTGTGGCATAGAAAAGATTTGTGATAATTGAAGGCCAGGCAAGTTTCCATACACCCATTGAACCTCTAGGGATTTTATCTCCCCCATCTAAAACTTCCAAAATTAGGAATCTTTTATTGAGCCAAGGTATATAATTCCAAACAGAAGAGTCATAGAGAATGCAACAAATGGAGAATCTTGAGATTTTAAAATTTTATTTCTATACACAACACATTCAATCAAGTGCGCAATGAGCAACAAATAAAATACTCCTGATGCAAAATAAAATAACCATCCATTGAATGGCTCAAAAAGATTAACTATTCCTAATGACCAAAGAAATAAAGTAATTACATGTGCTGCTTTCATAATACTGAATGAATAATGTTATTTAGGTCCTAGTTTAGCAAGAATTTCTTGATGTCTATATCTATCTATCCTATATAGTGAAAATATCCCAAATGGAATGATCATTAAAATAGCTACTAACGGGCCTTGAACCATTGCAAGATTAAATATATTTTCTGCAGTTGGATCAACATTTGTTCCTTGAGGAAAATTTATAACTTCTAAAGTAATGCCTGCCATTAAAATTCCCAATCCTGTATTTAATTTTCCAATCAAGGAGCTTGAAGCAAACATTAGTCCTTGCTGCCCAATTCCACTCTCTAATTCAACCTCATCACTAATATCTCCTAACATGGATTCTCTAATTATCGCACTTGAGGATAAGCAAGTATTAGCAATGTATACAAATGGAACTGTTACATAAAAAAGATGCCAAGTTCCTGTATCAGGTAAAAAGTCATTTATAAATAAAATTATTGGTATTGGCGGTATTAATGCTGCAAAACTTATAGCAATTAACAGAATAGTTCTTTTTTCAATCACTCGAACTAATCTTGGGACTATTAAAAAAGCACTTAATGTTGATAAGACATATATGCCTAGATATGAAGCAAGCATAATTGATTTAAATTCCCAGAAATATGTATTCATATATATTTGTAACGAACTCCCCATACCCCAACTAACAGCAATAAACAAATAGCCAAAGAAAAAGATTAAAAAAGATTTATTTTTTAAGGCAATAAAAATCTGATTAAGAATTAATTTCAGGTTTACAGTGGCTATATATTCATCAGAGTGATTGCGATACTTTAGAGTGCCAAAATAAGTTAGCAAAACTGATATGCACATAATACTCGCGCCAGTCATGCCGTAGTAGATCCAAGGATCAGGATTTTTTGTACCCGGCATATAATCTGGAGTATCTTTAAAAAAGATTGTGTATGCCAAAAAGGCATTAAATAGTCCTCCAAACCACCCAAGCAATTCTCTTGCAGCAAATATGGAGGTTCTTTCAATGTAGGATCTTGTCATTTCACTTCCTAATGACCTATGGGGTACTTCAAAAATTGTCATCCCTAATCTAGTTAATAATGTGAAACTTAGCATCCACAAAAATAAATATTGCTGAGATAGCTCCCAAGAAGTCTGGATAGAAAAAAGCATAAAGTAAGACAATGCCATGGGAATCATACCTAATAAAAAATATGGGTGTCTCCTACCTAGTTTATGTTGGGTTCTGTCGGATATAACCCCCATCAGTGGATCTGTAAATGCATCCACTAACAGTGCTATAAAAATAGCTAAACTAGCTAATCCTGGGGTTAGACCTATAACATTTGAATAAAAAAACAAGAGGAAGAATGTAAAAGCATCATTCTTAACTCCATTTGCAATTGCACCCGAGGCATAAAAAAATTTTTCTTTTACATCTATAGCCATGCGATATTGTATAGAAAAAAACTAGGTTTTCAGTTTAATTTTTTAAAAATTTAATTAGCTGAGTTTGAAACTTTTCAAAAGCCTTTTTATCTAATAAATGCCCCATTCCTTCAACTATTACAAGCTCACTTGAGTCAATAAATTTATGAGCTTGATATGCATTTTTCACTTTAATTAGTGGATCAATATCTCCATGAATAATTAATGTTGGAGTCTCTATAGATTTAATTAATTCTTTTCTATTTTTTGAACCAACAATGGCTGCCATTTGTCTGATAAAACCCCCGTCATCTCCTCCCCTTTTTATATATGCACGCATAGCATCTCTAAATTCAGGAGTATCATAATTAGTATCAGGTGTCCCAATAAGTTCAAAAAGCTTAATAGATTGATCTATCCTGCCCTCAATATCATCTTTTGCAGCAGTTCTTTTTAATAATTGTCTTGTAACCTTAAATTCTGGACCATTAAATGGATTAGGAGTTGATGCTGTAGATGAAATCATCGTAAATGACTTAACTCTTGATGGATAATTAGCAACCATAACTTGGGAAATCATGCCTCCCATGGACATTCCTAAAATATGAGATTGGTCAATTTTCAATTCATCTAAAACAGATATACCATCAGATGCCATATCTTCAATTGAATATTCAGGGTTAATTGGAATAAATAAAAAATATTTTAAATAGTTTAGAAATTGAGAGGGCTCCGAAGAAAATCTTGTTGAAAGTCCAACATCTCTGTTGTCATAAACGATAGGTCTAAAATTATTTGCTTGTAATTCATCTATCAAGAACTCAGGCCAAAGAGTTAATTGAGCGCCTAATCCTGTGACTAGCAATATTGGAGTGCCAGATGGAGGACCATAGTCTCTGTATGCAATTTTTGTATTTTCGTTTAAAGAATAGCCCTCGTCATATGAATTTACATCAATGCATATAATTAAAAAGAAAAAAATAATTATTTTATGTTGAAAATGCATTTGCTCTTTGTTTTACATTGTTTCTTATCGCGCCCCAAAATAGTGACATATCGAAGTTATGAAGATCTCCATTAGGAGCAAACGATTTAATTTTATCAATTAGCGTTCCTCTTGTTTCAATCATAAAATTTTTAGAATATCTGGCTTCAAAATTTAGATCATCAATAGATTCAATTGATATCTTAGAATGCTGATGTTTTGTAGCTGAATAATCGGTTAGAAAAGGATTATTTGATCTGAGTCGAATGATGATATTATTTTTATCTTGTTGCCAATCTTTGTTTGATGTCCAACACAAAGGATTTTGACAAACTATAGGTTGTTCCATGTTTTCGGTGGTCCAACCTTGAGGCAACCAAAACATTGAATAGGCTCTACTTCTCCTGAATCCTTCTAAACCTGTGCTCCATGAAATGATTGATTTTTGATCATCTGCAGATTTAGAAATGTAAAGATCAGGATATAAAGTATTGAAATGTTTTATTGGTAATATGTATCCAATCAAATATGCTGCGATAAATTTTTCCCTATTTGGATTCAAAGAAATATATTCATGAATTAATCTTTGTCCATGCAACGCTCCCTGACTATGACCTGCTATAAAGAATGGTCTTCCGGAGTTATATTTTTCCATATAAACAGTAAAAGCATTCGCAATGTCTGAATAGGCAACATCTTGAGCTTGAACACCATTTGACTGAGTATCATAGAATGAAAAATATGTTGCTTGTCTGTAGTAAGGTGCATATACATTACATGTCTCTGAAAATGCAGATGCTTGAGATGCCAGATGACTACCAGTCCTCTCATATGAAGCTGAATCATCCTCAAGCGGTTCATTCCAATGTTTTAAAAAATAGCCAGTTGGATGAATATAAAAAACATCAAAATTTTTAATTTCCATTGATGGTTTTTCATCAGGTGACAAGTTATGCAAGCCGTCTCTTTCGGGTAAAGCTGCCCAAAATAATTTATCATGATAATTTGGAGCTTTTGGAACGTCTTCTTCTATAAAGTCTTTCTCTGGTTTTACACTATCCATAAAATTAAAAAACTTTTCTTTCTCATTCATTTTGATCTGACAAATTAGTTTTAAAATTTAATAAGTTTATTAGTTGATGTAGCAGTGGCAATCAATCTATCTTCTTGATGTAGTGAGCCAGAAGTGAAAACAATACTATTGCCTAATTTTTCTATCTTTGCTTTTGCAGTAAAAATACCTGGTGATCCTGATGCAACAAATGCAACATTAATGTTTAATGTTAACGGATTATATTCTCCTTTTTTAACAAAGATTAGAAGATGCGCCATAGAAGTATCAAGCATGGCTGTGATAAATCCACCCTGCACTATCTTTCCACCCGAATGAGTAAGCTCATCGCTAATATCAAAAGTCATAGTAATAGATTCATTATTTTCATCAAAATTTACATTTTTGGATCCTAAGATTGATAAAAATTTTGGAGGATTATTAAGATTTACTTTGGAGGATGCCATTAGCCCATTAGTGTAATAAAATGATTAGCATAAATTATAGGTGAAATTTATGAGAATCTTTAGATCATTAATATTATTTTTTTTAATATCATTGCAAATTTCTGCAAGCTCGCTTGACTCAGAAGACAAAAAAAGAATTTCAAATCATTTTAATGAATATGTTAATAACGGCAGTTTACCTAATATCTCAATTCTAATAAAAAAAGATAGTAAAGAAATATTTCGTCACACTCACGGATATGCGGATATTGAAAAAAATATAAATATAGACAAAAAAACTGTTTTTAGAATTTACTCAATGACAAAGCCGGTTACTGGCGTTGCAATTATGCAACTCATTGAGAGTGGAAAATTAAGATTAAATGACAAGGTTTCTAAATATATTCCTGCTTTTAAAAATACAAAAGTTATCAATCTTGATTTTCAAGATTATGTGGTAAAACCAAAAAGAGAAGTAACAATTAGAGACTTATTAACTCATACAAGTGGCCTTACTTACAGCTGGGCTGGTGAAGGTCCAGTTAACCAAATGTATAGAAAATATAATATTCGTCCCTATTATTTTGGAGCTGTGGATGCAGAACTAAATAAATTTCCAGGCAATACCTGCCAGTTTTCTACTGCTGCAGCCTCTGTACCTCTCCTTCATAATCCAGGAGAAAAATGGTCATATGGAATTAATATGGATATTTTGGGATGCGTGGTTGAAGTGATTTCAAAAATGACATTTGCTGAGTATCTTCAAAAAAATATATTTGATCCATTGGGACTTGAAAGTATTGGCTTTTCAGTAAATGAAAGTGATAAGGATTCATTTACAACACTTTATACCTCAGGAGCATTTTCGAGAGATGGAGAAATTGTTGCTCCTTCTGGTTTAAATCAAGCTGAGCTTATATTTTCCAAAGAACTTAGACCAATAGACGCCTTTGATAAGTCGCCATATCTTACAAATTCCTCAAAACTTTATGATGGTGGTTCAGGTCTAGTCTCGAATATAGATGATTATAGTAAATTTGCTGAGATGCTTTTAAATGGTGGTATTTTAAATGGTGTCAGAATCCTCAGTGAAGCATCTGTAAATTTGATGTCAAATAATCATCTCTCAGATGAAATTCTAAAAGATGGATCTGCTTTTGGATTAGAAGGTGTTGGTTTCGGATTAACAGTTGGAACTATTATGAATCCTGGTGTTGCTGGAACTTATTCTTCAAAGGGAGAATTTTTTTGGGGTGGTGCTGCTAGCACAATTTTCTGGGTGGATAAAAAAAATAATGTTGCAGCTACAATGATGACGCAGTACATGCCATCGGATAAATATCCACTTCGAGAGGAACTTAAAACATTACTCTATTCTAGTTTGAGCAACTAAAAACTGGCGGAGAGACAGGGATTCGAACCCTGGAAACCCGCGAAGGTTTGCTGGTTTTCAAGACCAGTGCATTCAACCGCTCTGCCATCTCTCCATTCCTTAAGGTAAGGCATTTTAAAGACTTTTAGAAATAAGTAAATGTAACAGATAACCATCATATTTGATGAAATATCATTTCAAATTTGACACCGATGAACATAATTTGTGAAAATTATCTTATCGTTCATCCTTTCATAGGACGGAAGTAAGTAATGATACTGAAGGAACGCATCTTATTGCCAACCGGCAGGAGATGAAAAAATGACAAAATGGGAATATAAAATTGTCGATCATAGCAATTCAACAGCTATGGGTTACTCAAACGAAGAGACTGAAGCATTTAAGATTGAACATAAAGATGCTGTACATTGGAAATATGAGATGTCTAGAATTGAGTTAAATAAACTTGGGAAAGAAAGCTGGGAATTAATCTCTCAAGATGGCCCAAAACAAATATACTTAAGACGTCAAATTTAATTAATGACGCTAGAGGAACTAAGAGTAATATTAATTGTTTATGTTAGTGCTCTTGTTCCTCTAGTTATTTACTTTTATCACAAGGATAAAATCCCAAAATGGGTTCCATCCTTATATGCTGGTATGTTCATTATGTGCTCATTGGGTTGGGAGCTCTGGTTCACATATGGGTGGATTGATGGAGATCCAGTTAATTTAAGGAGATCCAGCGTTTTAAATGAATGGATTCCCATTCATATAAATTGGCTATTAAATTCAATGGCAGATGCTGGAACGATCTCTTTTGTAGGTTTGTGGTTAATGTGGAAATGGAGTGATAAAAATTCATTGATATTTGAGCAATGGAACTGGTCTGCATTTAGTATCCTACTTTTATGGTGCATTACACAAAATCTCTTTGTAGAACTTTTTTTATATCATGATCAATTGTCAGAGGGGAAAATACTTTCATGGGCTCCCTTCGCACCAACTGGCCAATACTTTAATCCACTACTGTTTGAGTTCAATGAAAGGAGCGTTATGTTTCAGACACAATTACCATGGTTAATCATGGCGCCGATCTTATATAAATTAGTAATAATGATGGCAAAAAAATCTTAAATCGCTTTATCTAAATTCTCTTATTACTCATCGTGTCTTGATGAGAACTTCATATTATTAAAAAACCTTATTTTTTAGGTGTATTATCATTTGATGAATTCTAATCAACATAGAGTTATTGGATTTTGGAGGGGCTGGTCCATAGCAGTTGGCTGCGCTATTGGCTCAGGGATTTTTATGATGCCTACAATTTTAGCACCCTACGGGATGCTTGGTTTCTTTGGTTGGCTTATAGCAGGACTAGGATCAATCTTAGTTGCCCTAACGATGGCTCAACTGGTAATAAGAATGCCAAAGACTGGAGGTCCTTATGTTTATGTCAATGAAGCACTGGGAAGTTTTTCTGGCTTTATAATTGCCTGGACTTATTGGATTGCATGTATTTCTGCAATTGCGGGAATATCAATAGCCTTTGTTGGCTATTTAGGTTTTTTTATTCCAAATATTAGCGATTCGCCAATTCATTCTTTGATTGCTTCACTGTTGTTAGTTTGGGCTGTTGTACTTCTAAATATTAAAAGCATAGAAAACAGTAGTAGATTTCAGCTAATTTCAACTCTATTGAAATTATTACCTCTTCTATTAATTATTTTTCTCGGCGCGTCAAATTTAAATGTTAGTAACTTGCCGGAGTTTAATCCAACCAACCTTCACCCTCTTTCATTGCTAGGTACTGTCACGACCTTAGTTATGTGGTCATTCATTGGAATTGAAACTGCAACAGTTCCTGCAGATAATGTAATTAATCCTCAAGAAACTATCCCAAAAGTTTTAATAGCATCTGTTTTAACAATTTTGACTCTTTATATCCTAGTAAGTTTTGCGATTGCATTGATCGTTCCAGCAAAAGAACTCATAGATTCCTCTGCCCCATTTGCTTTAGCTGCTAGCAAAATTTTAGGATCTACAGGCGGCACACTAATTACTATTGGAGCTCTTGTTTCTACTTTGGGCTCATTAAATGCAAACACACTTACAGCAGGTAACTTAAGTTTAGCAGCAGCAAGAGATGGCTTACTTCCAGCTAAATTTATATCATTAACAAAATCTGGCACACCTATATTTACATATCTGTTGTCAGGTACATTTGTAAGTATTCTGTTAATGTTGAATTATACAAAAGGCATCATAAATGCATTTGTTTTTATGGCCATGCTCTCAACATTATCCACTTTAATAGCCTATGCATTTTGTGCTATGGCTGAATTAAAATTTGTGCATACAAATAAAAAAAGTCAGCAAAAAAAGTATGCTTTTTTGATATCATTTGGGACCTTTTTATACGCAATTTTTGCTATTTGGGGAGCAGGCATAGAGATGATTATGTATTCAGTTATTCTAATTTTCATTGGAACACCTATATATCTTTTTAAAACAGAATTATGAACCTATTAAATGAATACTCTAAAATAAGTGAGGTTGCAATTAGGTCTCCACTTTCAAGCTTTGTTAATGATGAAAAAATTACAAATGAATGGACGCCACTTAGATTTCATGCAAAACCAGATCTAAAAAAAGCAATTATTGAATACGATTATTTTAGGAGTTTTCTTGAAGAAGATGAAATCAAGATCATTGAGCTCCCCTCCTCAGATAAGTTAACTTTAGATAGTATTTATACCAGAGATAGTATTTTGGTATGTGACTCAGGTTTGATTCTATGTAATATGGGAAGATCATCTAGAACGCCTGAAGCAGAGGAGAATTTTAAAACTCTTGCAGATAATGGGTATAAAGTTGCAGGACAAATAAAATCACCTGGGACGCTTGAAGGCGGTGATTTTATTTGGATAGATAATAAAAATGCTGCAGTTGGTTTAGGACCAAGAACCAATTCTGAAGGAATTCGTCAACTCAAAGAAATTTTAGGCCCAGAAATCGATCTACATATTGTAAATTTGCCTGATCCAGATCATCCAGATGATGTCTTGCATTTAATGTCAATAATTTCACCATTAGATAAAGATCTTGCAGTTATCTATAAGCCTTTTATGCCTGAAACATTTTTAAACTGGCTCACTAAATTAGGAATAGAATTTATTGAAGTGAGTGAAGCTGAATATCCATTAATGGGGTGTAACATTTTGGCAACAGCTCCAAGATCAATTATCATGCTTGAAAATTTACCTGAAATTAAAAATAAACTTGAGAAGATTGGATGCAAAATTCGTTTTTATAAAGGTGATGAAATTAGTCGAAAAGGTGAAGGTGGACCTACTTGCCTAACAAGACCGCTAATAAGAAACTAACGTATGAAAAAAATATATAAAAGTTTGCCAGGATGGACTTATACAAGTGATGCATTTTTTGAACTCGAAAAAACTGAGTTAATTCTTAAAAATTGGCAATTGGTTTGTCATATTTCTAACATACCTAAAGCAGGAGATTATTTTACATTTGAGATTTTTAATGAAAGAGTATTTGTTATCAGAGGTGAAGATAAAAATGTAAGGGCTTTTCATAACTTCTGCTCTCATAGAGGAACTAAGCTTATTGATGAAACATCTGGAACCTGCAAAGGAAAAATAACATGTCCCTATCATGCATGGGGATATGATTTTAATGGCAACCTCATAAAAGTACCTTACGAAAATCAATTTATTGATTTCAATAAAAATGAGCACAAATTAAAAAGTGTTGAAATGGAAATTTTTCAAGGTTTTATTTTTGTAAAGTTAATTGAGTCAGATGTTCCAACTGTTAATAGTCAGTTTGCTCCATACCTTGACGAAATAAGTCAATACAAACTCAATGAAATGGAGCCGCTAGGAAGAATTACGATGAGACCAAGAAATGTTAACTGGAAGCAGATTGCTGATAACTACGTTGATGCTCTTCATATTCCTGTAGCTCATCCTGGGTTATCTGGGCTAGTAGGCAAAAGCTATGGCGTTGAAGTATCCCCTAATAATGGATACATTCATAAAATGTGGGGAGATGGAAAAAATTCTCGTAAAAATAATCTTTCAAACAAACTTTATGATAAATACTTGCCTTACATGGACCATCTTCCAAAAAACAAACAAAGATACTGGGTTTATTTCAGGCTTTGGCCAAATCTTGCATTTGATATATATCCTGAACAAATGGATTTCATGCAATTCATACCCATAGACGCAAAAACAACAATAATCAGGGAAATTGCATATGCTCTTCCTGATGATAGAAGAGAGACTAAAGTTGCTCAATATCTAAATTGGAGAATTAATAGACAAGTTAATAACGAAGATACGAAATTAATTAATCTTGTTCAAGAAGGCATGAATACAAACTACTTTAAATCAGGCCCACTTGCATCATCTGAAGTATGCTTAATAGATAGCGCTAACAAAATAAGAGACGCTATTCCATTATCTTATCAAGATACAGAACCAGAAAAACTATAATAAATTACTTATTAAATCGAAATTTTAATTTTAATTTTAATTTTAATTTTAATTATAATGTTTAAAGTAAATGAAATTTTTAAACTTTACGTAAGGCACTTATCATGATTTATAAAGATCTATTAAGCTCAATTGGTAATACACCAATTATAAAAATTAAAAATATTGCTCCCAAAAATATAAACCTTTTTGTTAAAGCTGAATACTTTAATCCTGGTGGCTCAGTAAAGGATAGATTGGCTTTGAATATAATTGAAAAAGCTGAAAAGGAAGGGCTATTAGAACCAAATCAAACTGTAGTTGAAGCCACAAGTGGGAATACTGGAATTGGATTAGCAATGGTATGCGCAAGCAAAGGTTATCCATGTGTTATGACAATGCCTGATAGTACCTCAGTTGAAAGAAGAAAATTAATGCGATTTCTTGGCGCTAAAGTTCTTTTAACTCCAGCATCTGAAGGAACAACTGCTGCATATAACCTTGCTAAAAAGTTATGTGATAAAAATAAATGGTTTTATGCCAGGCAGTTTGAAAATGATGCAAATGCAGATATTCATGAAAAAACAACTGCTATTGAAATTTTGAATGACTTCAAAGAATTAGGATTAGATTATTGGGTATCAGGTTATGGAACAGGTGGAACTTTCAGCGGGGTCTCACGTGTTTTAAAAGAACAATCACCTAGAACAAAACTTGTTATTACTGAGCCTGACAATGCTCAATTAGTAAATAGTTTGATAGCACAAAAAAGAAATCAAGATGGTTCGCCTGCAAGCGGACATGATTCATGGAACCCTCATCCAATTCAAGGCTGGACACCTGACTTTATCCCTTTGGTTTTACAAGAATCAATTGATAAAAATTATTTTGATATGAATATACCTGTTTCAGGCGAAGATGGGGTTTACTGGTCCAATAAATTAGCTAGAAATGAAGGAATAATTACTGGTATATCTGGAGGATCAACATTTGCAGTCGCAATGAAAATCGCTGAGGAGGCAGCAGATGGAGCAAATATATTATGTATGCTGGCAGATACCGCAGAAAGATATTTATCATCCGTATTATTTGAAAAGATTGATTCTGAAATGAATGATGAAGAAAAAGAAATTTTAAGTTCTATTTAATTTTTTTTGCAGGAATACCTGCTACTGTCGATTCATTCTCAACATCATCAAGGACTAAACTTCCAGCAGCAACAACAGAATTTTTACCAATTGTTACATTTCCTAATATTGTGCTTGATGCAAAAATAGAGACTCCCTCTTCAATTTTAGGATGCCTATCGCCGCTATTGAAACCCTTCCCGCCTAATGTAACGCCTTGAAAAATTGAAACGCCCTTTTTAATTTTCGCTGTTTCGCCAATTACAACTCCTGTAGCATGGTCAATCATTACGGAGCTATCAATGAATGCAGCTGGATGGATATCAACACCAAATACTTCAGATGATCTATTTTGAATATACAAAGCCATGGTGTGACGATCATTATTCCATAAAATATTGCTTGATCTATATGCAGCTAAGCCTTGAAAACCCTTATAAAAAAGAAGTGGTGTAGATAAATATTTACAAGCCGGATCATTTTCACGAAAAAATAAAATATCCTCTATTAGGCTGCCTTCAACAGATTTTTTTTCATTATAGGAAGACAAAATAATGTGATATAAGTCAATTGATGATAATGCATCATTATGAAGTTTTGATGCAAGAATTGCTGCCGTGGCCTCGATAATATTATCTTTTGATAAAATTAAGCTCTCAAGATAATCCTTTAAAGATGGCTCAGCATCAATTCTTAATGAAATTTCTTTTTTTATATCAGTCCAAATATTACTATTCATAATTATCGAAAGTTTTAAATATTGATTAATTAAATAGTATGAGGAGCAGCAAAAAACTTTTTAATTAATGGCTCGAATGATTCAAGTGTATCGGTTTGATAATTTGGATCGAATGCTACCTGATCCCATTCATCTGTGAATTCGATAGCTTTTTTATACCATGTCTCGTTTACATATTGTTTACGTAAATCTTGAGGTTTACCCATATAGTGATAATAATGCTCTCCTTGAAAATCTTGATGAGTTCTAATGATGTGATAAGCATCTTCGCTAACATAAGGTTTTATCATCTCAGCTGCGATTTGACCATGGTTAGGAACGTTGATGACCTTACCTATATCATGAATTAAGCTAATTAATATCATTTCGTCATCCGCACCAGCTCTTCTTGCCATTGTGGCTGTTTGCAATGCATGATGTAATTGATCTGTTCCAAAGCCAAGTGTTAAATCTTTGGCTTGCTTTAGCATTGAAATAATTCTTTTTGGCATATCAAATATGTGAGGCATATGTTCCTCGCTAATATGCTGCCACTCCTCTTCAGTGCTGTGATCCATTCTGGTAAACATAAATGCTTCTCAAACTTGTTTTACTAATCAATAAATTAACTTATTCAGTTAAAAAAGGCTAGATTTTTAAATAAAGTAATTTATTTATCTTGTCGTAAATTTCAATACTGTATGAAGTTTAGCAGCTTTTGCAAGGTCCTCTTTTATTGGAGTACCGTCCTTTTGAAGTTTTACATTTGCAAAAAATGCATCAATTCTATTGTTAGTAACAAGATCTCTTAATATTTCTTCAACTAAATTATCATCAGTAAATTCAAGGGATATATCAACATCTACCAACTTACCTTTTAACCAAATATTGCCAATAGATAAATTTTTTAAATTCTTCCACCATATATTTGATCGTAAAGTAACGCATGTATATGAAGATGCATGTTTATGATAACTAAGTGGAACTAGGTATTTTTTTCCGCTTTTTTTACCTTGAAACTGAACAACAAGAAGTTGATGGCTAATAATAAAGTGAAATGGCGATCTAGCTATTATAGATACGAATGGATTAATTAAACGCCAAAATTTCATTTTATTAACTTCATTATTTTAAACGCATTTTCATTAATTGTATTTTTATTAAGAGTAACTTTGTATGCATTTTTATTTTTATCAAATGTAATGGTTTGTTTAGGTATTTCATTTATAAAATGAAGTGCTGCGCCACCTTCGATTCCATACATAAAATTAATAGCTTGGTCATTGAGTAATTTTTTGGTTGCAGGCCTCCTTTCTGGCTCCTCATCATAATGAGGGGCACAATTTCCAGGTACAAAGTTCATGCACTCCATTAGTTTAAGTTCACTTTCCCATGAATCAGTTAAACCTTTTTCAAACCAACAAATTGCACCAGCGCTAACTCCACTCATTACGACTCCCCGTTGATATGCATCTTGAAGAATTAAATCTAAACCCCAGTCTCTCCATACAGCCAACATACTTTTTGTATTGCCTCCTCCAACGAATATAGCATCTTGATCTTCGATATGTTTTTTTAGATCAATAGTTCGTTTAAAAAAACTAATGTGAGAAGCGCTGCATTTTAATTTAGAAAAAACTGAATAAAAATTTTTAATGTATTCTTCAAGGTCTCCAGTAGCGGTTGGAATAAAGCATATATTCGGTTTTTCCTTGCCTGTTTGATCCAAAATATATTGTTCTATCAGATTAGATTTTATAGTTCTACCGAAACCTCCTCCACCTATAGCTATTACTTGACGCATGTTATTACCTGAGAGATATTAGATTTATGAAATATAGTAATAAATATATCATTGTTGGTGCTGGAAGTGCAGGTTGTGTTTTAGCAAATAAACTTTCAGAGGATCCTAAAAATTCTGTTCTTTTAATTGAAGCCGGCCCAATGGATTCTTCGTATTCAATCAAAATGCCCCTTGCAGCCAGTTCATTGTTTAAGAGTAAAAAATATGGATGGGGATATGAAACTGAGCCTGAAAAAAATCTAAATAATCGAACAATTAATTGGCCCAGAGGGAAAACATTAGGGGGAAGCAGCTCAATTAATGGGATGTTATATATACGTGGTCAAGCTGACGATTATGATCATTGGGAACAGCTAGGAAATTATGGTTGGGGGTATCGAGATTTACTGAAATACTTTATTGCTTTAGAGAATAATCAAAATCATGAAGATCAATTTCATGGAAACTTTGGTCCTTTATGGGTTGAAACATATCAACCTATACTGGATGCATCCAAAGAATTTTTAAAAGCATGTGCAGAATTTGGTTTTAAAAATAATGATGATTTTAATGGAACTGATCAGGAAGGATTTGGACAATATCAAGTCAATATAAAAGATGGAAAAAGGTTCAGCGCCGCAGATGCATTTTTAAAACCGATATCGAATCGACCAAATTTAGAAATTCTGACAAATACCTTAGTTGAAAAACTTATTACCTTAAACAAAAAAGTAGTCGGTGTAAAAATTTCAAATAAAAAATTTTCAGGAGTAATAGGATGCTCATCTGAAGTTATTCTTTGTGGTGGTAGTATCAACTCACCTCAAATACTAATGCTCTCAGGCATTGGCCCAAAAGATCATCTAAAAAAATTTCGCATACCCCTCATTCATGACTTATCAGGAGTTGGTCAAAATTTACAAGATCATCTAACTGTTAATGTGAGTTATAAGATCAATGAGTTAAAAACATTTAGCGAGCTAATGCAGCCATTTATGATGATTAAAAATCTCTATGAATATTTTTTAAAAGATACTGGGTTAATGACCTATCCTGCATCAGATATAGGTGTATTTTTTAAAACCAATCTAAATGAAAAAACACCAAATGCACAAATTCACTTTGCACCTGGTGCTGGTGAATACAAAAAAAATGGTGCCATGCGGCCATCATCAGGAATCACAGCATCAATATGTAATTTAAGGCCTGACAGCAGAGGACATATTGAATTGCAATCCTCTAATCCTGGTGTTGCTCCAAAAATTTATGCTAATTATCTTGATAAGGAAAAAGACATAAAACATATGATTGAAGGAGTAAATAAAATTAGAGAGGTTTTCAATACTCCAACCATGAAGAATATTGAAGCAACTGAAATACAACCAGGACCAACCTATCAAACAGATGATGAAATTGATTCATTTGTTAGAAATGAGTCCTTGTCTGTTTATCATCCAATCGGAACCTGCAAAATGGGAAATGGGGTTGAATGTGTGGTTGATCAGAATCTTAAGGTCAAAGGCATCGAGGGTTTAAGAGTTGCAGATGCATCAATTTTTCCAAGCATAATATCTGGAAATACAAATGCAACTTGTAATGTGGTAGGAGCTAAATGCGCTGATTTAATTTTAAGCAATAATTAAAGTCAATCCTCATAAACTACTCGACCACCAACAATAGTATAAATATTTTTTACACTTAATATTTCTTGCTCAGGAATAGTCATAATATCTTTATCAAAAATACTAAAGTCTGCTAATTTACCAACTTCGATTGTTCCTTTAATATCATCCTCAAAAGATGCAATAGCCGGCCATATGGTAAACATTTTTAATGCTTCCAACCTAGTTAATCTTTGATTAAGGTTCCATCCTTCAGCATGAAAACCATCAATATCTTTCCGAGTAATGGCTGCATAAAATTCAATTCTAGGATCACCAATTTCAACGGGTGCATCTGTACCGCCTGCAATAATTAAACCTTGATCTATAAGATCTCTCCATGCATATGCATTGTTTATTCTTTCTAATCCCAATCTGTCAATTGCAAAATGCAAGTCACCGATTGCATGAGAAGGCTGCATTGCCGGTATAACATTTAATTCAACATATCGTTTTTGATCTATTGGAGTAATGTTTTGAGCATGCTCTATTCTCCATCTTGGCTCAGAAACCACTTCATTATTGTTTTTTGCGTTTTCAAACGCTTCTTCATACCAATTTAAGACAACTCTGTTCCCATTATCACCAATTGCATGGGTTGCTATTTGAATACCCTTTATCAAAGCTTTGGCTAATCTTGGTTTGGTTTCTTCCTCACGAAAAATAAAAACTCCCTTTCCTTCATAATCACTATATTTTTCAATTAATGCAGCTCCTCTCGAACCTAATGCACCGTCTGCATACATTTTAATTGCACGAACTGTAAGTAAATTTTCAGGATCGATAATAGGTCCTTTTTGAAGCAGTAAATCGGCAGGCTCTCCGTCATCAACCATAAAATAAACTCTTTGCAGAAGATTATTTTCTGATTTAATCTCATTTAAAATTGAAATATCTTCAAAGGTGCCTCCAGGCACATGAATTTGAGTCCATCCTAGAGCTACATTTCTTTGAATTCCTTCAATGAATGCTCTTTTATCGTCATTTCTTGTTGATTTTGGTATTAAATCTGCAATTAAGTTCATTGCCATATCAACCAATAAACCTGTTGGCTCGCCATTAATATCTTTTTCGATAAAACCACCTTGAGGATCAGGAGTGTTCGAATCTATATTTGCCAGTTTTAAAACTACACTATTGACTACAATAGCATGGCCGTCTGCCCTTTCTAGAACAACAGGATGATTAGGAGCAAAAGAGTCTATATCCCATCTTGTTGGAAATCTTTTTTCTGGCCAAGTTTTATCAATCCATCCTCTTCCTATAATCCAATCATTAGGTTTTTTTAAAGATAGATAGTTTTCAACCGCTTTTAAAGTTAAATCTAGAGAAGATATACCTTGTAAATTGAGGGTTAATTCTCTGTAACCAATCCCCTTTAAATGGCCATGACCATCAACAAATCCAGGATAGACAAATTGTTCCTTTAAATTAAGAACTCTGACATCATCGCATTTATCATATGAAGTCGTTATTCCTTTATCAACAAAGGATATTTTAGAATCTTTTATCCCAATGCTTCCGATAAATGAATTTTCGCTAAGACCATTATAAATAGATGCATCTTCAAGTATTAAATCTGCTTGATCACATTTTGGATTTGCAATTAGTGATGCAAAATGAAGGATTAAGAAACCAAAGAATACAAATTTCATTTCTAATCTATGCGTCTTGAGCAGTAGGTCTTATAACTATCTCATTGACTGAAACCCCAGGATCTAGCTGGAGAGCATAAATAATTGACTCTGCAACTCTCTCTGCAGGTTGAGCAATTTCCCCTATCCCTCTACTCATCAATGCTTCTAACATTGATTCATCTTTTATTGAGAAAGCTAGCTCTGTTTTAAATGCGCCTGGATAAATACATGTTACCTGTATCTTTCCAGAAGATTCTATTCTTAAACCTTCAGATATTGCTCTGACAGCATATTTAGTACCTGAATATACCGCGCTTCCTGGCATAACTCTTTTACCGGCTACAGACGAAATATTTATGATTTGACCTGATTCTCTCTCAAGCATATGCGAATACACTGAATCAATACCATATAAAACACCTTTAATGTTTACATCGATCATTTGATCCCATTCATCAGTTCTTCCTCTTTCAAGAAGAGATAAAGGCATAATTCCAGCATTGTTAACTAATGAATCTATTCTTCCAAAGGTTTCAATACCATGATTAGCCAATGCATGCATTTGCTCTTTAGATGTTACGTCAGTTGCTTTATATATTGCTGAATCAGATCCAAGTTCATTACATAAATCTGCAAGTTTATCCTCTCTTCGCGCACCAAGTACTACCTTAGCTCCTAGGTCAACACACATCTTAGCAGTCTCTTTGCCAAAACCTGAGCTTGCACCGGTAATCATAATAATTTTGTTTTTTAAATTACTCATTTATTCTCTCCCTAAAATTTCATGGACTTTATAGTAACCTATTATTCGCTTTTTCCACTTATCAGTGTAACTATCAAATTCAGCATCACTTATCAAAAATTCTTTAAACAGTAAATCTCTATCTACCATCAAAATAGCAATAGATTTAATTTGGGTTCCATGCATAACATTGTGTGCATTTGCATAAGCAGCTCCTTGTAAAAAGTAGTCTTCTATCCAATCTTTTCGTTTGATCTTTTTTGCTGTCTTGAAATCAATTATTGTTGGCTTACCTTTGAACATACCAATACAATCTGCAGTTCCTGCATATAATCCATCGACAACTAAACCAGATTCTAGGCCCCAGACTTCATCAATATCACCGAGACAGTCATGGATAAATCTTTTTGCAATTTGTTGAGACAATAAACCCATTTTATCATCTGTAAAATATTCCCATTCTTTTCCATATAGATAATTTTCAATTGCTAAGTGAACCGCTGTTCCGATCGTTGTTGCCTCATCCACAACAGCTTTTGCTGCTTTAGCTCCTACACGCCTCTTCCAGGCATCAATGCCACTTTTGTCACCCGTCGCAGAAAGAATAGATGTAACCGAAGGAACTAGATTTTCTTGAGAATCTCGATAATATCTAACATCATTTTTTTCTACCCTGACCAAATCAGGATAGGTATATTTATTTTTAAACATGCAATTTAAGCAATTGAAGCGCCTCCATCGACTGAAATAATTTGTCCAGTAATAAATGAAGATCTATCGGATAGAAGAAACGCAACCAATTCACCAACTTCCTCTGCTTCACCGATTCTTCGTAATAAGGATGATCTCTCAAGCATTTCTTTAGCTTTAGGCTCGGCTTTAAAGTATTCTCTTACACCGGGAGTATTAATTGTTCCCGGTGATACAGCATTGACTCTAATATCATTTCTAGCAATTTCCTTTGCAATTGATTGTGTCAAATTATTGACTGCAGCCTTACTAGCAGCATATATAGAATTAAATGCATATCCTTTTATGGCTGAATTAGATGAAATATTTACAACTGAGGCTAAAATAGCTTGTTGCTTTAGAAATTTAATTTCGGCTTGGAGGCATTTCCATAAGCAAGTAAAAGTTAAATCGATTGTAGCTTGCACATCCTCAAGAGAGTAATTCTCAACTGGTCCAATACCTCTTGAGGCAGCAGCATTATTACAAATACAATCAATCTTGCTAAATTTTGTTACACCGAATTCAAGCATATGTTTAATCTCATCTGATTTTGTAAGATCTGCTTGAAGACTATATGCACTATTTGGAAATTTATCATTAATCTCCTCAGCAACTTTTGCTGATGATTCATGATTTAAATCAACAACTATAACTTTGGAGCCTTTTTTAGCTAGCGTCTTAGCTATACCCTCACCAATACCCTGACCCGCCCCAGTAACTAGGGATACTTTATTTTCTAAATCCATTACACTCCTTAAAGTTTTTTTTCTAAAAAATCTAAAATGTAATTATAAGTCGTCATCTTATTAGTTTCATTAAGGGTTTCATGTCTAGCGCCTTCAACAAGATAAAGCTCTGATTGACATTCATGATATTTTAGACATTCATTCAATTTGATTGCACCTTTTCCCATATTGCTAACTGGGTCATGAGTTCCTGATAATACTAAAAAAGAAATATTTTTATTCAATAATTCTAGATTTTCTTTTTTAAATACCGATTCTATTCCCTTAATAACATCGGCCCATAATTGATTTGATACAACAAAACCGCAAAGAGGATCTTTTGTATAATTTTCTACACTTAACTTATCCCTTGATAGCCAATCGTTAGAAGTGATTGCATCTTTAAATCTTGAATTAAAACCTCCAAAGATGATTTTATGTAAAAATTTACTATAACCCTCTTTTCCAAGCCTCAATATTTCAAATTTTAACAATATTTTTTGTAGGATTGTTTCAGACATATTGGGGTAGCTTGATCCAGATATTAAAGCTGCATTGAATTGTGGTTTTTTTTGCAGGGCTGATAATGCGATCCATGAACCCATGCTATGACCCAATAAAATTTTTGGAAGCATAGGAAATAATTTGTTTGTTTCCTCATGAACTTTAAGTAAATCCATAACAACCAACTCCCAACCATCACACTTATTAAAGAATCCAATCTTATTATCAATGATTCTATCGCCATGACCTCTATGATCATGTATAGCTACGTGATATCCATGTTGATTAAAATAATTAATAAGAGTTAAATATCTGGCTTTATGTTCTGCCATACCATGAGATATTTGAATCAAGCCAATGACTTTGTCAGCAGACGAATAATGAAGATTAAACACATGATTTAATCCAGAAATTGTATCTAATGGTATTTTCTCCATAAGAATATAAAATAACATGTATTCAGGGGAAACATATGGAAGATATACACATTTCGGGAACTGGAGTTTGGACTCCACCCCACAAAATATCTAACGATGAGCTTGTAAAATCATTCAATCAATATGTTGATTTATTCAACGCAGAAAATGCAGATCAAATAAATACTGGTGATATTGATGCTCTAGAGCATTCATCAAGTGAGTTTATAGTTAAAGCATCAGGCATTAAAAGTAGATATGTCATAGAAAAGGATTCCTTGTTAGACCCAAAGCGTATGAAGCCTATGATAGAGGCCAGAGCTGATGATGAATTATCATTTTCTGCAGAAGTAAGTGTTATAGCTGCTAGGCAGGCTCTGGAAAACGCAGGTCTAAAACCTTCTGATATAGACTGCGTAATTGTTTCTGCTGCTAATCTGCAAAGAGCCTATCCTGCTGTAGCAATCGAAGTTCAAAATGAATTAGGGATTGAGGGTTTTGCATACGATATGATGGTAGGCTGCTCAGCCTCTACTTTTGGAATAAATAATGCATATAGCGATATCAAAGCTGGGAAATCTTCAAAAATTTTAGTGATAAGTCCTGAAATCACTTCTGGACATAATAATTTCAAAAATAGAGATGGTCATTTTATATTTGGAGATGTTTGTACGGCTGTTGTAATTGAGAAAGCCTCGAAAGCGAAAAACAAATTTAAAATAATCGATACAAAACTTAAAACTACATTCTCTAATAATATTAGAAATAATTTTGGTTATATGAATACTATTGAAGACAAGAAGTATTCTGAGGCTGAACAATTATTTGTTCAAAATGGTAGACGGGTATTCAAAGAGGTAATGCCATTTGTTTCTTCATTGATTTTGGAACAACTTAATGAACATAGTTTATCTCCTGAAGATATCGAACGGTATTGGCTTCATCAAGCAAATATCAACATGAATTCATACGTAATAAAAAAATTATTAGGTGATGATTTCTCTTCTGATCGTGCTCCTATCGTTTTAGATGAATATGCTAATACAAGCTCAGCTGGATCGATCATAGCTTTTCATAAATACAATCAATTGGATGATGGTCAAAAGGGAATTATTTGTTCTTTTGGCGCTGGATACTCAATTTGTTCAATATTGCTAGAAAAAGATTAAAGTAATGAAATATATTTTGCCTTTACTGGTAATTTTAACTTCAATAATTGGATCTCTTGCAAATACATATATAAGCTCTGATACTTGGTATTCAGAACTAATTAAAAGTCCGCTAAATCCTCCAAGCTATATATTTGGTATTGTTTGGCCAATTTTATATCTAATGATGGCTGTTGTTTCCTTTAGAGTGGGAGATAAATTTAGTTCGATCTTTATTTTACAATTAATACTAAATGCAGCTTGGTCATGGATTTTCTTTTTTTTTCAATCTCCGGTAATTGCATTAATTGATATAGTAATTCTAATTTATTTAAATCAAAAAATATTAAAAATAATACAAATTAATTCAAGAGTATTATTTTATGTTTATTTACCCTATCTTTTATGGCTTATATTTGCAACATTTTTAAATGCTTCAATTATCTGGCTCAATTAAAATAAGCCTATAACCAAACCGGTCATACAAGAGGCTAAAGTAGCTCCAATCAAAGCTTTTATAGATACCTTTATTAAATCATTTTTTCTTTCAGGCGCCATGGCACTAATTCCTGTGACAAGGATTCCAACAGAAGAAAAATTAGCAAAACCGCATAATGCATACAAAGTAATAAGCTTTGATCTTTCAGAGAATATATCTGGTTCAATATTTGCCAGTGCGCCATATGCTACAAACTCATTAAGAGCGGTTTTAAGTCCTAATAATTCGGCAGCAGGCAAAGCTTCTGATATAGGGACGCCCATTAACCAAACAATTGGAAAAAATATATAGCCTAGTATTAACTGCAAAGATAAATCATTAACTCCAATCCAATTTCCTGCAATGCCAAGAATTGAATTAAGCAAAGAAACTAGAGCTATAAAAGCAATTAATATAGCTGCAACATTCAAACAAATTTCAAGACCATCCCTTGTGCCCCTAGTAATTGCATCCATAGAACTATCGTAAACCTTGGGCACAGAACTTCCATCAAAATTAGTTATCTTTGAAGATGGGATCATAATATTGGCATACATTATTGCTGCTGGTATAGATAAAATTGAGGCTGAAACAAGATGCTGAATTAGATTTATATCTGGGAATTGAGGAGATAGCATTGATACTAACGCAATCATGATAGATCCAGATACAGTAGACATACCTGCAGTCATCAAAATTAATAATTCTTTCTCGCTCATTCTAGATAAATATGGTCTTACAAGAAGCGGCGCTTCTACTTGACCCATAATAATATTTGCAGTTGCTCCCAATCCAATGGGACCGCCAATGTTAAATAATTTTTCAAATATTTTGGATATTGACCGAATAATTAGTGGCAATATATTCCAAAACCAAAGCAATGCGGAAAGACTAGATATCACAATAATCAAAGGTAATATTTGGAATGCAAATATCATTGGATTTCCTTGTCCAGATTTTTCGAATGGAGATAATGAGCCATTGCTGAGATAGCCAAATACAAATTCAGCTCCCTCCTGAGTAGCTAACTGTAATGCAGTAACACCTTCAGAAAGATATGCAAAGATTTGAACAATGAAAGGTATCTTTAAAAGAGCAAAAGCTAATGCAATTTGAAGAAATATCGCAGCAAGAATGTGTTTATAGTTAATCGATCTTATGTTTTGTGAAAAAGGTATAGCAATAAAGACAAGACCTATAAAGCCAATGATAATTTGAATTATCGATATTATTGTCATGATTTAGTATAGCTTAATTGCTCTGAGTCTCTCCTCTAGGAAGTCATGAGCACTTATAGAATCTGCTGAATCATCAACGATGGAACATAGTTCTATATCAGGCGAAGGATGGAGAAAGAAAGGCATGCTATAACGGGACGAAGATTTATCAACATTGTGATCAACAACACGATGGCTAGTGCTTTTTAGTTTAGAACGAGTAACTAACTGCATCATATCTCCAATATTGCAAACTATTGATTTACTCTTTGCCTGAATTGGTATCCATCCACCAGAGGAGTTTTGAACTTCAAGGCCAGACTCTTCAGCGCCAACTAATAAAGTGATTAAATTTATGTCTGCATGAGCTCTAGCTCGCATGATGTTTGTATTATCATTGATAGGTGGATAATGAATCAGTCTCAATATTGAGTTACCTTTTAAAGCCCAGTTATCAAAAAAATCAGGATCCTTGCCTAGGGTAACTGCTATAGCACTTAAAACCTTTATTCCAAGCATATTAAGTTGATTGAATAGCAGATCAAATTGGCCATTAAAATCTGCAAGCTCAGAAACAAATATGTTTTTAGGAACTCTATCATCAAATGATTCATCAATGACTGGGCCATGATGCCAAAATTCTTTTAAATCAGGAGTTTTTTCACCAACAGCTGTTTCTTTGCCAAATGGCGTGTATCCTCTGGCGCCTGCTACTTCAGGGTGAGCATAGTTGTTTTTTATATCTTCAGAGAGATCGAAAAATTCTTTACTTACTTTATAACTAGAGGCTAAAACCTCATCCTTAATCCCATGATCTGTAATTGTAAAAAATCCGTGAGTAGTTAGCGCTTTATAAAGACTATCAATGGTCTCTTGATTTCGATTTTCAATGTCTGGCATTGAAAAGACTGGAATTGAGTTAAATGACATAAAAATTAGTTTAACAAAAAAAAGGACGGTACAACCGCCCTTTTAATTTAGTTTACAAACTTATAGTGAGAATCTATAAGTAAAACCTAATTGAGCTCTCCATATACTGTTAACAGCTGATTTACTCAAGTCATAAGGATCGTTTGGATTATATCTAAATGCATAATCGGCACCTCTGCTGTTTCCGTAAATGTATCTAGATAGATCTGATGTCAGTTGAAGGTCCAAGACTGGAATTTTACCTGTGTAATCACCATAGAAAATCTCACCCTCATTATTATCAAGTAAGTTGAGTAAATTTTCGATTCCCAATGAGATTACAAACTCATCATCATCTCTAAATCCAGGAAGAACCTGCGTGATTTTAAGATCCAATGTAGTTTGATATGGGAATTCAAACGCTCCAGGAGGAACAATTTGACCTGCATAATTAGCAAGACCATAAGTGTTGTAGAGTAGATCTAATATTTCACCAGCTACTGCTAAGTCAGGAGATGTACATGAAACAAAACAAACCAGAGGGTCATCTACACCACTAGGTATATATAAAAGTTGCGCACTGTCATCATTAGTTCTTCTCTCATGACCGAATGCTTGAGTTTGATATCTTCCTGGACTTGAAAAAGTATCAAAAGATAATGTTCCTGGTAAACCAGATTTTCTTTCAAAGAAAAGATTAAAAGTGGTTGGACTTTCAGGACCAAAGAAGTAATGCGTTGATGATAAAGTTGCGAAAAGTCTATGCTCAGTTTCATAAATTGATCTTGAAGCAGATCTATACTGGAAATCTGATGCAGGACATTTTCCATAGTTTGAATGAGAAGTAGAAGATTGCATACTACATATCATGTCGATATTTTGATGAGTATATCCAATAGAGAATGCTCCCTCACCATCATTAAAAAACCTTGACATTTGAACTGAGAAAACTTCACGCTGAGCACCGCTATTAGTATACAAACCAAACTTTGTGGTCTTAAACTGCGACTCAGATTGACTTAGTATCGGTCTTCCATCCGGAGCGGTAAGAACTGCAGGCAAGGCCCTATCTCCTATAACACCAGTACCAGCATCTAGAATTCTATAATTTGCCTCATCTTGCTTAGAATTTAAGTAAGTAGATGTAAGTAGCCAGTCACCCATTTCTCTCTCATATGTTAGGTTGAATGTCTGAGTCTCAGGCCATTCAAAACTTGGTGCTATGAAATCTACCTTAGCAGCTAACAATGGCGCATTTACGATTGCATCATTAACACAGCTAGGCATTGTTGTAGATACATTCACAAGAGGATTACAGCCTGCTGCAGCATTAGCAGAATTATATTGAGCAATTCTGGTTCCATCATTTGTGTATGCATTTGATATCCAAACGGTAGGTAGCTTAGAAGAAAAAGTTCCAAATAAACCCTTTAATCTGCTGACCTCATCAATTTCATAATCAAAACTTAATCTGTAATTAAGAAGATTAGTTCCAGAGATGCCTCCATTTGCAAATCCATATGCATCTACAAATCCTTGGTTAACAGCTGGTGAGTCGTCTGAGTCGAATTCATCATATCGAATACCAACCAAAACATTTAGTTTTTCAGAAATATCTATTTCATCTTGAATATAAAAAGAATCTAAATAGTACTCAAACACAGCGGCGCCGCCTTGTTCTGTTAAATCACGTGAATTTGAGTATTCAAAGCTTGAAGCAATCTGCGCTTGATAATTTGCTAAACCTTCAAATTCATATGCACCATCCTGTGCTTCTATAAATACATTATAAATATCCCATAATTTATTTTCATACCCAAAAGTAAACTTATGATTACCCATATAATAAGTACCTTTAAGTTTAGTAAAAGTTGTTTCAGTAGCTAATTGATTAGCTGATCTAAATACATCTGGCCCTAAAGCACAACGTATGCCTTGAGCACCGCAATCATTAATAGTGAATGAAGGAAGACCCTGGCCTACTGGAGACTGTTGAGATGTAAGTTGTTCTTTAGTCGAGTAACTGAATTCTGTGATGAAATCGTCAGACCAATTAGATACTAAAAGCATACCAGTTGTTTCTGTGACTTCACCTTTTTGGTACTCTGCAGAGGAAAAAGTCATAGTACTTGAACTTCTGTTAGCCCCATTAAGTTTACTGCTGTCTACTTCTTTATAGTTCACAGTTAATCTATGTGCATCATTTAGATCATAATCCAGTCTTACAGTTGTGAATTCTTGCATAGATACATTTGAACCGGTATAGCCTAATGGATCAAAACCGTATACATCCTGAGTAATTTGTCTAATATTGGCAACTTCGTCAGTTGTAATTCTGATGTTGTTAGGAAGACCGGAGCCTATAGGCCCGTGTGTGATTGGTTTTGAAATCTCAGCTTCTTCGTATGTAACATAAAAGAAAGCCTTATCTTTTATAATGGGTCCACCAAAGGCAAAACCTTCTGAAGTATCATCTAGATCAAATGTATAGACGTCGCCATTTGATTCATCGCCCATGAATGAATCACCTCTATCATAGCTAAATACCTCTCCAGTAAATTCATTGGTTCCTGATTTTGTAATAACTTCAATTACCCCGCCTCTAAAACCAGAATATTCCACCGATGCCGGTGCGACTTTTACAGCAAGCTGTTCAATGGCATTCAATGAAATTGGGCTTCTCTGAGAAGGATAACCATTGTCATTCAAACCAAAATCATCGTTAAAAGAAACTCCATCTACCCTTAGATCGTTTGTTCTAGGATGAGCCCCTGCAATAGAAATAGCCTCATAATTTTCTTGAGCATCATCAAGAGAAACAAGTGGGTTCAATCTAATAAAATCTTTTAAATCTCTTTGGACTGAAGCAGTTTGTTCAATATCCTTAGCAGTTAGTGCAGTTCCAAAACCATAACCGGTATCAAGAGTTGTTCCTGCTGATGCAACTACCACCACCTCATCAATTGTTTCTAGAACAAAATTAATTCTTTTTGTATCTCCAACAATAAGAGTGATTCCTGATACAGTCTCAGAATTATACTGACCTGATCTAACAGATACTTCATATGGACCACCAGGCTTTAAACCACCAGCATTAAACCTTCCACTTGAATTTGTAGTTCTTGAAAAAGTTGAATTTGTTGGTTTATAAGTAACGGTTACATTAGCGCCACCTAAAGGAGTTCCAGAAGAGTCACTAACTACACCAGTGATATCTGAAGTAAGTTCTTGTCCAAAGGCTGGGATTGCAATTAAGGCTGCAATCATAAAAAAGTTTCGTAATAATTTCATAATTTCCTCTAAAAATTAAAATAAAGACGACGGATTAATTCTATACCTCTTTGATAATTATTAAAAGGAACAATTCTGCAACATTATGTAAATTTTTATCAAACTTCAATATGCGAGAACTTTGTATAATCTTGAAGCACTTCTGGGATAGAAATTTTACTTTTTTGATCAAAATTATTTTCAATAATTGCAATTAGAGCTCTGCCTGCAGCCAGTGCAGAACCGTTGAGTGTGTGTACAAATTTTGATTTACCTTCCTCTTTAAATCTCATCTTGGCTCTTCTAGCTTGAAAATCAGTACAATTTGAGCATGAAGATATCTCTCTATAGGATTCTTGACTTGGAATCCATACCTCAAGATCATAGGTTTTGGCAGCAGAAAAGCCCAAATCTCCAGAACATAATTCAACAACTTGATATGGAAGATTAAGCTCAATTAGAACTGCTTCAGCATGTGATGTAAGTTCCTCTAATGCTTTAAATGAATGATCTGGATGACAAATTTGCACTAACTCAACTTTTTCAAATTGATGTTGTCTGATTAATCCCTTTGTATCTTTTCCATAACTCCCAGCCTCGGACCTAAAACAACTGGTATGAGCGGTTAATTTTAAAGGTAATTTATCAATATCTAGAATCTTGTCTCTAAATAAATTAGTTAGAGGCACTTCAGCGGTTGGTATTAAAAAATAATCATCATTAAGCTGAAATAGATCATCTGAGAATTTTGGTAACTGACCAGTAGAAGTTAGAGATGCACTATTTGAAATCATAGGTAAATAATGTTCAATGTATCCATGCTCTGAGGCCTTATCTAACATAAAAGCTATTAATGCTCGCTGTAATTTAGCTATTTCTGCTTTCAGAACTGCAAAACGAGATCCGGCAAGCAGATTTGCTGATTCTGTATCAATCATTGATGTTATATCTAGATGATCCTTCCCTTTTAAAATTTTTGGCTGGCCACACTCTCTAATTTTTACGTTATTAGCTTCATTTAAGCCTATTGGAACAGATTTATCTGAAAGGTTGGGTATATCTAATAATAATTCATTTAAACCTTGTTGGACTTCATTTAGCTTACTTGAGCAGACTTCGAGATCATTGTTAACAGATTCAATATTTTTGCTAAGCTCTGGATCATCCCTACCTTCTTTTTTCAGTATTCCAAATTCCTGTGAAAGTGTTTTACGCTGCGCCTGTAAATTTTCAGTTTCAGTCTGATATTTTTTTCTATCGGATTCTAAACTTTCATACAATTTAAAATCTAAGTCATAATTTCTAGATTTAAGATTCTCAATGACAATCTGAGAGTTATTCTTTATTAAATTTGTATCAATCATTTTTTAAGATGTCTTAAACAAAGAAAAAGCTAAAAATGTTCCTACTAAGCATGTAATTATTGACGCTACAACATACATTAATGCATTCAATTCTTTTCCATTGTATAGCAATTCAATTGTTTGCTGTGAGAAGGCTGACATTGTTGTAAAAGAGCCAAGAAATCCAACGATTAAAAAATAATAAGCATTTGATTTAAAGTCAGAAATATATGCCATTGCAATGCCAATAAAAAAACATCCAATAAAATTAATAAGCATTATTCCACTAGGCAGCATAAAAAAGTAAAAATCTTTCATTGAATCATTAATTAGGTATCTTAATGGAGCGCCTAATGAGCCACCCAATGCTATCAAAAAAAATTTTGTCATCATAACGGTCTTAGTTCTATTCCGTGCTCTACTCCAATGGAGTCTGTGTATCTAATAAGCTCAAGTCTATTTTTGAAAAATAAAAAGCTTACTAAAGTATTCTGCTCAATTGACATAATTTCTATTATGTCATCATCAACAATATTTACTCTATATAGTGGATTATTTTCATCAATGCCTTCAATTAAAATATTAAGAAAAAAATTGTTAGCTTGTTCAACATCAATGAGTTGCTTTTGATCTAAAAACAAATCATGAATCTCAATAATACCGTCCTCGATTCTATAGTTTTCTTTAAACGGAGTAAGGACATTGATTGTGATTCCTGTTTCATCAAAAAATATTTTTCCTGAAGAATTATCAATCTTCATTTCGGACTGATTTAAAGATCTCTCAACAAAGGCATAATTTTTTTTTAGCTCAGCATTGAGTAATGATAATGAAACTTTGTCATCACCAGCTAAAACTGAAAAATTAATAGCAAATATAATTAAACTTAAGCGAGCAATCATTGCTGCTTGGGAACCAAAACTTCTCGACTACCATTGCTGCTCATTTCAGAAACTAGTCCAGCCATTTCCATTGCTTCTATTATTCTAGCTGCACGGTTATATCCAATTCTTAATTTTCGTTGAACGGCAGAAATTGATGCTCTTCTAGATTCTATTACAAAACTAACTGCTTCATCATAAAGTTCATCATTTTCATCAGATAAATCTGAATTATCTGTATCAGACCAACCTGGAATTGGTCCTGTTTCTTGCATATCAGAGGTTATTTCATCCAAATAATTAGGCTCAGATTTTTGTCTCCAACTATCAACAACTCTGTGAACTTCATCATCACCAACAAATGCTCCATGAACACGTTCTGGAACACCCTGTCCTGCTGGGAGGTATAACATGTCACCTGCGCCAAGAAGCTGCTCTGCACCCCCTTGATCAAGAATAGTTCTTGAATCAATCTTAGAGGATACTTGAAATGCAATTCTTGATGGAATATTTGCTTTAATTAGTCCGGTGATGACATCGACGGACGGTCTTTGAGTTGCAAGAATTAAATGAATTCCAGCAGCCCTTGCCTTTTGAGCAATTCGTGCAATAAGGTGTTCTACTTTTTTGCCTACAATCATAATCATGTCTGCAAACTCATCTACTACCACTACGATAGAGGGTAATTCTTCAAGGGGAATCTGCTCGTCCTCTTTAAAAGGATCAAAGAGTGGTTTACCAGCTGCATTAGCTTCAGCTACTTTCTGATTAAAAGCTGAAAGGCCTCTCACTCCCATTTGAGACATTAATTTATAACGTCTATCCATTTCAGCAACACACCATCTCAAACCATTCGATGCATCATTCATATCGGTAATAACCGGGGTTAAGAGATGTGGTATTCCCTCATATACAGAAAGTTCAAGTATTTTAGGATCAATCATTATTAAACGAACAGTCTCGGGATCTGATTTAAATAATAAACTTAGCAACATTGCATTTAATCCAACAGACTTACCTGAACCAGTGGTACCAGCAACCAATAAGTGTGGCATTTTTTCTAAATTTACAACTATAGGTTTACCAGCTATATCATGACCTAAAGCCATTGAAAGTGGTGAATGTGCATTATTAAATGTATCAGAGGAAAGTATTTCAGTTAAACGAACCATTTTTCTATTTGTATTAGGTATTTCAATTCCCACGACTGACTTTCCTGGTATCACCTCAACAACTCGAACACTAATTACAGCAAGTGATCTAGCTATATCTTGAGCTATGTTGGTTATTTTGCTTGCTTTTGTTCCTGGAGCAGGCTGTATTTCAAAACGTGTTACAACTGGTCCTGGAATTACAGAAACGACAGACGCTTCTATTCCAAATTCTTGAAGTTTAACTTCAAGTCTATCTGCAACTTCGTCAAGCTGTTCTTTCGTAAGAGATGAACCATCATCAAGAACTCTGTCAAGAAGATCAGTTGATGGCATTTCTTGATTTAAGTTTTTATCTTTAGATTTAAAAACAGTCGATGAGGCATCAGATTCACTTTTTTGCGGTTCAGATTTAATTGATGATTTTGAAATATCATCAGATATAGAATCTTCTTGGATTGAACTGGATGCCTTAGGCAAATTTAGTTCTCTTGGTTTTGCATCCTCAACAGAGCGCTCAGGTAGTATTTTATTGGCTGGTTTGAATTTTGATACATCAATTAATCTTAAAGAATTAAATATAAATTTAACAAGACGAATAAATTGAGAAGAAAATTCTTTGAAACAATATTTAGTGCCTTTACCAAGGGTATCAATAACTGATAACCATGAAAATGAAAAAGTCAAAGATATTGATGCAAGAAAAAAAATTACAATGAATATTAACGAGCCAACTACACCAAAAACATTTGAAAAGTTAACAAAGATTAAGTTGCCAACCAATCCACCAGATGAAGATTGAGGGAAATAGTCGCCAGAATAGTAAAACTCGCATAGAGCTGAAAACGAAGAAATTAAAAAAATTGCTGAGGCAATTTGAATAGCTTTATGCAATCTATCGGTTCGATGATAGAAAAAAAGAGTTTTGACTGCTGCAAAAGATATGACAACTATAAATAAGTATGCGCCCATTCCGATAACTGAAAATAAGGCATCAGAAAGATACGCTCCAAAGGGTCCACCAAGATTTTTGATATCTCCTGACAAAGAACTTACAGAGGATAGACTTGGGTCGAGAGATGAATATGAAATAAGAGATATGAAAATATACAGAACTGAGCCTAAACAAAAAAATGCTAAAACATTTTTTAGCGTTCCCATCCGCAGATTTGGTTGCTCTTGTTTTTTTGCGATGATTATCTCCTGTTTTTAATATTATATTGAGATATAAGTTATTTAGTGAGAAAAGATAACAATTTCTTTATTCTCTATCTTATAATTCGTTCATGGAATATCAACATCATAAGCTCATTATCTTAGGATCAGGACCAGCTGGTTATGCGGCAGGAATTTATGCAGCTAGAGCAGGACTAGAACCATTGCTTATAACTGGTGCAGAACAAGGTGGTCAGCTAACAACCACCACAGACGTAGAAAATTGGCCTGGAGATCATGATGGCTTGCAAGGTCCAGAATTGATGGAAAGAATGAAAAAGCATGCAGAAATGTTTGATGTTCAAATAGTAAATGATCATATTGATACAACAGAACTAAATGCAAAACCATTTAAGCTTATAGGCAGTCAAAATTGGTCATGTGATTCGTTAATTATTTCAACTGGAGCAAGTGCAAAATATTTGGGATTACCTTCAGAAAAAGAATTTCTAGGCAAAGGTGTTTCAGCATGCGCTACTTGCGATGGATTTTTCTATCGAGACCAAGAAGTTGCTGTTGTTGGAGGGGGTAACACTGCAGCTGAAGAAGCTTTGTATCTGTCTAGAATTTGCTCAAAAGTCCATCTAATTCATCGAAGAGATGAGCTCAGAGCTGAGAAAATTCTTAGAGATAGAATTGCTGAAGCTGTAAATGAAGGAAAAATTGAGATGCATTGGAATTCTCAATTACATGAAGTTCTTGGAGATGAAAAAGGAGTTAACTCAATTGAAATAAAGACCGATAACAAAAATAAGAAGCTTGAAATGAAAAATGACTATATCATCATTAAATCAGGAACAGATGGCATGGCCACATCCACAAGTGTTCCTGGAGTATATGCTGCAGGAGATGTTTCAGATCAAATATACAGGCAGGCTATTACTTCAGCTGGTTTTGGTTGTATGGCTGCACTTGATGCAGAAAAGTTTCTGTCAGGGTAGTTACTGACCGGAAATCCAAAAAATCATTCCTGCTACAAATACTGCAATCAAAATTAGTGCGACTCTTGCATCTGACCTACTATCATCATTTGCTTCTTGAGATTCAAAAAATTCATCATATTTATCTGACATACTTATTCTCCGTGTTCTAAAACTACTCTTCCTTGTTGTCCGCCTTTTAAAATAAGATCAATCTCTTCTTGTAAATTTTCTTTCGTAACAATTTTTGTAATTGATGAAAGATCTAATTTCCACTCATCTGCAAATTTGTTCCAAATACTTGTTTTAAATTCTATAGGCGATTCTGCTGAATCTATACCAGCCAAGGTTAAACCTCTCAAGATGAAAGGAAAGACTGTTGTATTAACTTCTATACCAGCAACATTTCCACAGCATGCAACTACTCCATGAGGGGCAATTTGAGGAAGCATTTTACTCAATATTTTTCCTCCTACCGTATCGATTGCAGATGAAAATGATGCTTTTTCTAAAGCTTTTGTATCAGTTTCTAAATAATTATCCCGCATGATTATGTTTGATGCTCCAATCGATTTAAGAAAATCAACTGATGAAGACTTACCAGTTAGTGCTGAAACCTCTTTACCGAGCATGGAAATTAACATAACGGCAATCGAACCAACACCTCCTGTTGCTCCCGAAACTAAAACAGGAAGATCTGAATTTTTTGATGATTCATTAATTTTTAATACACTCGCTGCTGCTGTTAATCCAGCTGTCCCTATAGACATTGCGTCTACATTATTTAAGTTAACTGGTTTTTTAACAACCCATCCTGCAGGAACATTGATAAATTCTCCAAAACCCCCTGGTGTATTCATACCCATGTCATAACCAGTGACTATTACATCTTCACCGTCAGTAAATTCAGATGAGTTACCATCGGTAATTTTTCCTACAGCGTCAATTCCTGGCACAAACGGGTAATTTCTTGTGACTCCTTTATTTCCAGATGCTGATAAAGCATCTTTATAATTTAGTGATGAATGTGATACCTTAATTTGAACAAAACCTTCTTGTGGTTTTTTGAGGTCGAGCTTTGATATTGATGCAGAATAAGAACCTTCGTTCTCCTCAACATAATAGGCTGAATATTCCATTATCTAGGCTTCATTCTCATGGCTGAATCAAGCCTTATTGTTTCACCATTTAAGTATGTATTTTCAACTATATGTGCAGCCAAATTACCAAACTCAGAAGGGATACCAAATCTATGAGGGAATTGAGTTGATTCTAATAAAGGATCTCTAACTTTTTCAGGAGCCAATTTCATGAGTGGAGTATCAAAAATTCCAGGGGCAATGGTATTAACCCTTATTCCATGTCTTGCAAGATCTCTTGCCGCAGTTAGAGTTAATCCAATAACACCAGCCTTTGATGCGCTGTAGGCTGATTGTCCGATCTGTCCTTCGTAGCCAGCTATGGATGCGGTGTTTATAATTACTCCCTTTTCACCATCTGCACCAGCCTCGTTTTTATCCATAAGTTCAGCAGCTAAGCGCATTACGTTAAATGTCCCAACTAAATTTAAATCAATAATAAACTTAAAATGATCCAATGGATGAGGTGCATCTTTGCCTATAATTCTTGCTCCATATCCAGTTCCTGCACAGTTAATTGCAACATGTAATTTACCAAAATCTTTCTCAATTTTTGCCATAGCTTCTTTCACAGGATCCTCTTCCATGATGTTAGTGTTTACATATTTAACATTCTCATCGCCCAGCTCATCACAGATAGCTTTGGCGTTATCATCATTGATATCTAAAATCATTACTTTTGATCCTTGAGATACAAAATGTCTAGTTGATGCTTCACCCAAACCTGACGCACCACCTGTTATTGCTATAACTTTATCTTTTAATTCCATTGATAATCTCCTTTAATCATATGAAATTATACCTAGCTATTTTTAAAAATGTTTAGTATCAAAGCTTAAAAAATAATTGGCACAATAATTGCATTTTAGTTATGTAAGTTCATAAAAATATAGGAGAAATTATGAAAAAATTACTATTATTAGTAGGTATGCTCACTATACCCTCTTTTGCAGCAGTAAGTGCAAATGTAGCTTTCACTTCAGATTATGTTTGGAGAGGAATGACACAAAGTGATGGACCTGCAATTCAAGGTGGCTTTGACTTTGAAGCTGAAGGAGGTTTCTATGCAGGTATATGGGGATCAAATGTAAATTTTAACGATGGTGCAGGAAGTGAATTAGATTACTATGCCGGCTATGGTTTTTCACTTGGCGATGTAGGTGTTGATATTGGTTACATTGCATTTGATTATCCAGAAAACCAAACAGGCTTAGATTTTGAAGAAATCTATTTAGGTCTTTCTTTTGGTGATTTAGGATTATTCTTTGCTTCTGGTCAAGATGGAGCGCCAGATTACACTGAAGTTTCTTATGGAATTGGCCCTGTATCACTCTCATATGGTACTTACGATGACGTCAGCGATAATGTTACCTTAAGCTATGGATTCGCATGCGGTTCATACGAATGTGGACTGACTATGTATGACATGACTGATGAAGGTTACGGAACAGGTGATGAAGATGGGATCTTCTTCTCAATTTCAGCAAGCCTATAAAGCATGAAATTAGTTGTAGCTATCATTAAGCCATTTAAACTTCAAGAAGTGCGCGAAGCACTTGTTGATGCAGGCATAGAAGGCTTAACTCTATCTGAAGTTAAGGGGTATGGTCGACAAAAAGGACATACTGAACTATATCGTGGTGCTGAATATACGGTAGACACTCTACCCAAGATCAAACTAGAAATTCTAGTTGAAGATGACAAACTCAGCACAGTCACTGACACCATTACATCCACCGCAGGTACTGGAAAAATTGGTGATGGAAAAATTTTTGTAACTAACGTTGAAGATGTCATCAGGATTCGAACTGGTGAAACAGGCAACGAAGCTATTTAACTAAGGAGATTATTATGGATGAAGTAAAATTTGCATTAGATACTTTCTACGCAATTATGTCAGGAGCTCTTGTCATGTGGATGGCAGCTGGTTTTACCATGCTTGAAGCAGGATTAGTTCAAAAGAAAGATGTTTCTGAAATCGTAACTAAAAACCTAGGTTTATTCTCAATAGCATGTGTCATGTACCTAGTATGTGGATTTATGCTTATGTATCCATCCGATGCTGTATTTGCAATATCTGGTGGACTAGATGATGCAGGAGAAGCAATTGTTTATGGTATTTTGCCAGCGATTGGAACCTCATGGGGTTTAAGCACTGATATGCCACTAGAAGAGATTGGTATGGCATATGGCATGGATTACTCTCAACAAGCTGACTTCTTTTTTCAGGTTGTTTTTGTAGCCACTGCAATGTCTATTGTGTCAGGTGCTGTTGCCGGAAGGATGAAATTAATTCCGTTTTTTATATTTGCAGTGATTTTGACTGCTTTTATTTACCCAACTCAAGGTTATTGGAATTGGGGTGGCGGTTTTCTAAGCACACTTGGATATTCTGACTATGCTGGATCTGGCACTGTTCATCTTTTAGGTGCTGCAGCTGCGTTAGGAGTTGTTACTCTACTTGGGCCAAGAAATGGAAAATATGGGCCTGATGGAAGCATTAACCCAATGCCAGGGTCAAATATTCCATTAGCTGCATTGGGAACTCTAATTCTCTGGTTAGGTTGGTTTGGATTCAATGGTGGATCTGAGCTAGTTATCAGCGACGAAGCAAGTGCAATTGCAGTAAGTCAAGTATTTCTAAATACCAATATGGCTGCAGCTGGTGGAGTTCTTGGTGCTTTAATACTAAGTTTAGTGATGACAGGAAAAAGTGATGTAACCATGGTAATAAATGGCGCTATTGCTGGTCTTGTTGCTATAACAGCAGGTCCAAGTGCGCCAACAGGCGGTGAGTCTGTCATTATTGGATTTATTGGAGGTCTAATAGTTTATGCATCTATACTTTACTTTGACAAGATGAATGTAGATGATCCGGTTGGAGCTATATCTGCTCACGGTACCGCAGGAATATTTGGTGTCATGGTAGTACCTTTCACTAATGCTGATGCATCATTCCTCTATCAATTCATTGGTGTCATCTCAATAGCTGGCTTTGGATTTCTAGCAAGCTTTGGAGCGGTTTATGTTATAAACATGATTACTCCGATTCGTGCTAGTGATGAAGAGCAATCTGCTGGGCTTGATGTTTCCGAGATAGGAGTAGAAGCATACCCAGAGTTTAAATAAAACTAAATAATACAACCGTCAACATAAGTTGACGGTTGTATTTGCATCAAATAAGTGCAATAAATGATTAATCCTACCTAGGTTTAATCAAAATTAAGCAAAAACCTCTATATATATCGGCATCATAATTGCATGTAGTTATGTGAATTATTTTTATTTGGGGTAAAAAATGAAGCTTATATCATCAATTATAAAACCTTTTAAACTTGAAGAGGTTCGGCAAGCACTTCTTGATTATGGTGTTGAAGGTCTTACCATCACAGAAGTTAAAGGTTTTGGAAGGCAAAAAGGTCATACTGAGTTATATCGTGGTGCAGAATACACAATAGACACACTCCCTAAAATAAAATTAGAGATCATTTGTGATGATGAAAAAGTATCTTCAATTGTTGATGTTATTTCTAAGTCTGCAAATACTGAGAAAATTGGAGATGGAAAAATTTTTATTACCAATGTTGAGGAAGTAATAAGAATCAGAACAGGTGAAACAGGCAGCGCAGCCATTTAATCAGGAGAAAAAAATGAAATTATTAAATTACTGTTTAATGGGCTTAACTGCCCTTCTTTCACCATCAGTGCTTTCTGCTGAAATAAATGCTGGAGATACTGCCTGGATTTTAACTGCTACTGCATTGGTCTTATTTATGACTCTTCCTGGACTAGCACTATTTTATGGAGGGCTTGTTAGATCACAGAATGTTTTGTCAGTGCTAATGCAATGTTTTGCAATTTGTTGCATTGTTTCTGTTGTGTGGGTTGTTTATGGTTACAGCCTAGCATTCACTGGTAATGGATCCATTATTGGTGGAACTGAAGCTTTTTTCTTGGCTAATTTGATGAGAGATTCTGCTTCAGGGTCTCTTCCTGAAAGCCTATTTGTTGTTTTCCAAATGACATTTGCAATTATCACACCAGCTTTAGTTGTTGGTGCCTTTGCTGAACGAATGAAGTTCAGCGCTATGTGTATTTTTACTATCCTTTGGGTAACTTTAGTTTATTTGCCAGCATGCCACATGGTATGGGGCGGAGGTTACCTTGGAAGCATTGGTGTCATAGATTTTGCAGGAGGATTAGTAGTTCATGCAACTTGTGGAGTTGGAGCTCTTGTAGCTGCAATAATGCTTGGACCAAGGAAAGGCTTTCCGGGAGGCTCATTAATTCCTCATAATAGACCTATGGTTGTTATGGGAGCTGCTATGCTGTGGGTTGGGTGGTTTGGATTTAATGGTGGTAGCGCAGTAGCAGCAGATTCAAATGCTGCCATGGCTATTTTAGTCACTCATATAAGTGCAGCAGTTGGCGCGTTAACTTGGATGTTAGTTGAGTGGCTCAAAACCGGTAAGCCTACAGTAGTCGGCATAGCTACTGGAATGGTTGCTGGACTAGCCACTATTACACCTGCCTCTGGTACTGTGGGTCCTCAAGGAGCATTACTGATAGGTCTTTTAGCAGGCTTTGTATGTTTTTATGCGACTCAAATGATTAAGGTTTATTTTAAAATTGATGATTCATTGGATGTTTTTCCTGTTCATGGAGTTGGAGGTATTTTAGGAATTTTAATGCTTGCCTTTGTAGGCAAACCAGATGGATTTCTAGGAGCTGGTGCCGCTGGATTTGATCCATCTGTATTTGAACAATTAATGATCCAGCTTCAGGGAGTTTTAGTCATCTGTACATGGACTTTAATATTTTCTTGGGTTGCCTTGAAAATTACCTCATACGTTTCAGATTTAAGAGTAAGTGATGAAAGTGAGCATGAAGGCCTGGATTTAACAGAACATAATGAGAGTGGTTACATAACCGGTAGCTAGTGCGATTGCAGCTTTCTAATAACTGGATTAGCGTATTGCTCTAATAACTTTGAACGTGCGCTAATTCCAAGGGGCTTAGTTCTTTTATCTAATTCTTTCTGTGCTAGATTAATTTCCTTGCTTGAAAAATTTGTTTGGCCTTGCCAATCCCAACCAAGTAAATTGCATGCAGCAAAATTTGTTGGATGGAGTTCATACATTTTTAATATTGAATTAGTTATTTTGCTTGAGATTGCTTGATAATCATCATTAGGCTTAAATTCCATTGGCTCAGATATATTTAATGTGACATGTCCTTTAAATCCAGTTATACCATTAGCAATGCTTTTTAGATCTTCATCTTTTTCTTTGACATATTTGTTATTAAATTCAGATGCATCAAGCTCCATCGCTTTTAATTGATCATTTGGATCAAATTCATATGAGATAGATACGGGAACAACACTTAAAGAATTAAAATAATCAGCAATAGATTTTGATTTTCTCTCACTTAAATGAATCATTTTTAACAATGCAGGATCAGTTTCATCAATTCCATCTTTAGCCCTTCCTTGTTTTTGGGCAATCCAAACTGAGTCATTATCTTGAAATATACTTTTATTGATAAATTTTGAAGCGAGGGACAAACCAGAATAAATTTCTTTCTTAGTTGCTCCAGATCTTTGAATAATAAAGCTTTTGTTTAATCTAAATAAATCAGAGGCCCAGCTTTCTTCCATTAAATTATTTCCCACAGCAATATTGAATGTTTTAAAGCCAGATTGATAAAGATTTAGAGCAAGAAGTGCTGCGTCTAATGTAATATCTCGGTGATTGGAGATAAATAAATAGCTATGATTTTGGTTTAACTTTTCAAGTCCATTTACAGAAAAGTCTGTAATGGATTCTCTTACAACTTTTTCCATTAATGTTTTAAATACTTTTTGATAATCATCTATTGTGTGAATTTTTTTTGCTCGAGAAATAAGTCTTTGCTTTATAAAGTATTTTAATAAAGGAATTTTTGAAAGAATGCCTGGAAATTGAAGTCCTATTAAAGCATTTAAAACTGAATGATTAGATGTAAGTGATGATAGAACTTCTGCAACTTCAGAATCAGTATATGGTCTAATATTTTTAAATGGATCCATGGCATCAGGCTAGAAGTTGAATCATGACTCCCGCGGCAACTGCAGATCCAATTACTCCAGCTACATTTGGGCCCATGGCATGCATTAATAAAAAGTTTTGGGAATCGTTCTCTAATCCAACTTTATTTACAACTCTCGCAGCCATTGGAACAGCAGAAACTCCAGCAGCTCCAATCAAAGGATTTATTTTGTTTTTACTAAGGGCATTCATTAATTTAGCCATCAAAATACCGGAAGCTGTGCCTATTGAAAAAGCAATTATTCCTAAAGATAGAATTCCAAGCGTTTCAGGAGTGAGAAACTGATCCGCTGCAAGTTTAGATCCAACCGCCAATCCTAAAAAAATTGTAACTATGTTGATGAGTGAGTTTTGAACTACTTCACTCAATCTTTCAACAACCAAAGATTCTCTCATTAAATTTCCAAAACAGAACATACCGATTAATGGAGCAGCACTTGGAAGCATCATGCCAACAAGAAACACTAATATAATTGGAAATATAATTTTTTCTTTCTGAGAAACCTCTCTTAATTGAACCATTCTTATTGTTCTTTCAGAATTTGTTGTTAAAAGCCTCATAATTGGAGGCTGTATTAATGGAACTAATGCCATATAGGAATATGCAGCTACAGCAATTGCACCCAAAAGTTCTGGAGCTAATATTGAAGAAACATAAATTGCTGTTGGTCCATCTGCACCACCGATAATTCCTGTTGCAGCAGCTTGCTTAAGGGTGAAAGTTACTAAACCTAATTTATTTAGTAATAAAGCACCAATTACAGTTGCAAAAATACCAAATTGTGCCGCAGCACCTAATATTAATGTTTTTGGATTGGCTAACATTGGACCAAAATCAGTCATGGCACCGACACCCATAAAAATTACTAAAGGAGCAACTCCTGAGCCAATTGCTACATTATAAAAAGTATTTAAAATTCCAGCCTTATAGCCTAATTCTGCAGCATATTCGTTTAATAGCCATAACTGAGAATGCGATGCTGTTTTAAGAAATGATGTTAAAGATTCTCCGTCAACAGCCGAGACCAAAGATAATGCTCCAGCTAACTCATTTCCATCAGAGTAATAAATCAGCTTTTCAATTGGACTAAGAGCTAATCCAATTTCAGGAATATTTGTAAGAATTGCACCAAAACCAATAGGTAACAATAAGAGAGGTTCAAATTTCTTACTTATAGCTAAATACAAAATTAACAGTCCAACCAATAGCATGATTGATTGTCCAGAGGACAAACTAAAAATTCCTAAATTAGAAAAAATTGCTTCTAGATTCATTAGCTTTGAATTTCGAACAAGGGATTGCCAGGTTTTACAGTATCTCCCGGTTTAACAAAAATTTTTGCAATGATACCAGCTGAAGGTGCCTTAATTTCTGTTTCCATTTTCATAGCTTCTAAGATAAGAACGGTTGCATCGGCTTCAACAGAATCCCCTTCGGAGGCAATTGTTCTAAAAATGTTTCCACCAAGAGGAGCCTCTATAATTGTTCCAGGTCCAGCTTCAACTTTAGTCTCATTCTTAATTTCATTTACTCGTGATCCATCATTGATTATCACTGAATTATCAGCTTTCAATGTAACCGAATATTCCTTATCGTCCACGCTCACCAAATATGCAGAATCAGTTAACTCATGAATTTCAAGAGGCTCAGCTTCGAAATAGTCTGGATTATCAATATTTGCTAAAAAATTTACTCCAATTTCTGGAAACATTGTATAGATTAGTACATTCTCATCAGATGATTCAGACATGAGATTGTTTTCAGTCATGGCTTTTTCAAAATCTTCTTTTGCTGATTGATAATCATCATTGAGTAAATCTGCAGGTCTGCATGTAATAACAGCACTATCACCAATAGCCTGTTGCTGCAGATCTTTATCCACTGGTGCAGGAGTTTCTCCGTATTCACCTTTCAATAAAGACTTCACTTCATTGGTGATGGTTGAATATCTAGAACTAGATAAAATATTTATCACAGATTGAGTTCCAACAATCTGAGAGGTAGGAGTAACTAATGGAATGTAACCTAGTTCTTTTCTAACTTTTGGGATTTCCTTTATAACATCATCAAATTTATCTATTGAATCTTGAGCTTTTAGCTGATTCTCAAGGTTAGTAAGCATGCCTCCTGGAACTTGAGAAGCAATAATTCTGGCATCTACTCCCCTCAAAGATCCTTCAAATTTCTTGTACTTTTTTCTTACTGACTGAAAATGCTCAGCAATAGGTTTGAGGTTTTCAAGATTTAAATCCGTCTCCCGATTTGTTCCATCTAGAATACTTATCATTGTTTCAGTTGGAGTATGTCCATATGTCATGCTCATTGAAGAAATCGATGTGTCAATAACATCTAAACCAGCTTCAATTGCTTTTACACCAGTAGCGACTGAAAAACCTGTGGTGGCATGACAATGCAAATGAACAGGGATTTCAAGCTCGTCCTTCAGTTTTGAAACAAGCTCAAAAGCTACATAAGGCTTCAATAATCCTGCCATATCCTTAATTGCTAATGATTGAGCACCCATATCTTGAATTCTTTTTGCAAGATCTACCCATAAATCAATAGTATGAACAGGACTTGTTGTATAGGAAATTGTTCCTTGAGCATGGCCTTCTACACCAATAACTGCTTGTAATGCTTGATGCATATTTCTTGTATCATTGAGTGCATCAAAAACTCTAAAAACATCAACTCCATTCTTTTTTGAGCACTCAACAAACTTATTAACAACATCATCTGAATAATGTTTATAACCAAGTAAATTTTGTCCCCTTAAAAGCATTTGTTGAGGCGTGTTAGGCATCATCGATTTTATCTTTCTAATTCTTTCCCAAGGGTCCTCGCCTAAATATCTTATGCAAGAATCAAAAATAGCTCCGCCCCAAGATTCAACTGACCAAAAACCAACGCTATCAAGATCTTTTAATGCAGATTCCATATCAGAATATCTAAATCTAGTTGCAAGTAATGATTGATGTGCGTCTCTTAAAACTAATTCGGTAACACCAATTTTTTTAGAATCTGTCACGACCTAATACCTCCTAACACTTCTTTTATAATTTTATGATGGATATTGTTTTGCTCCTCAAGCAATGGATCAAAGCCCTCTTCAGCTGGATTACTCTGAATTAATAAAGCAAAGAAAATTCTTAGTAAATTGACTGAAATTATCAGTAAAATCAAAAAACTGAATACCACGATCATTCCGCTGTATAGCAGATTCATTCCTTCCTGCATTAAGATATCCTGGTCATTCATTTACGCTTCTCATGATATTGATATGAATTTAGTGATTTTACACTAATCTAAGTACAATAATAAAATGTCAATACACCCATATTTAGATGTTTCAGGCGTAGCAATATCTGCTCACCGAGGTGGTAGTATGGAAGCGCCAGAGAATACTATAGAATCCTTTCAGTATTCCATTGAAATTGGTTCCTCATATATAGAGACAGATGTTCAACTTTCATCTGATGGAATTCCATATATTTTTCATGATGATGACCTAAGTAGATTATTTCAAAAAGATATTGTTTTTAATTCGTTACATAGCGATGAAATAAATCAATTGATGCTTTTTGATAAGTATAGAATCCCTACGCTAGAATCAACACTTAATAAGTTCCCTAATACATTTTTTCAAATAGATGTAAAAACTGATGAGGTGGTCTTACCAGCATTGGAAGTAATAAAAAAAACAAATTCAATAAAGAATGTTTGTCTAGCTAGCTTTAGTAGTAAAAGATTAAAACAAGTGCATAACTTGCATCCCGAGATTTGTTTATCTATGGGTCCTTTCGAAGTAATGAAACTGTTATTAGCAAGTTATAACCTTTACAAGAAGAAAGTTCCTGGTAATTGTTTGCAAATTCCTATTTATCAATATGGAATAAAATTAGTTACTAAGCGATTTATAAATTATGTCCACAGCATTGGTTTGAAGATTCATGTCTGGACAATTAATGATGAGGATACAATGCTTAAGCTCATTGATTTAGGAGTTGACGGAATTATTACTGATAGACCTAAAACTCTTAAAGATCTTTTATCGCACCATTAATTCTGAAGAAATTTTGCAAAGATTTTTCTTGCAAAAATGTACATGGGAATAATTACGCAAGAAGTAATTAAAATTTCTAACCATGTAGAAAACTGGAGCATTTCTCTAATAAAACCTGCTAAAAAAAGACTCACCAGACCTAGCAAACTGTATAAGATAATAGATTTTCGACTAAAGAGATTCATTGTTGCTTTGAACTTTTAAAAGAATAATTGCACCCATAATAAAGAGTGCTGCTATTGGTATCAAGCCAAATCTTGTATCTTGAAAAAAGGTCACAAAAATTGCTACTAATGCTGGGCCCATAAATGCGCCTGCTCGGCCAAACATATTATAAAAACCAAAGTACTCTCCAGATTCATCATGCGGAATAAGGGTCGCATAATAGCTCCTAGAAATGGATTGAATACCTCCCTGAATAGCTCCTACCATAGAAGCTAGAACATAAAACTCAATTGCATTAGATAAGAAAGCAGAATATGCGATCACAAGAAGATAAAGAGAAATCGTAAATAATAAAGTATTTTTCTCGCCAAATTTGTATGCGAATTTCGACCAAAGTAGAGTCGTTGGAAAAGCTACAAATTGAACAAGTATGAGAGCAACAATTATATCACTGCTAGGTAATCCTAAATTGAGAGCAAAATCAGCTGCCATTGCCATAATGGTATGAACACCATCAATGTACAAAAAGAAAGCTAATAAAAAAATAAAAACATTTTTTTTTGAGGATACAGTTCGCAATGTATTTATCACCCTCAAGTAAGCCATTTTGAAGTGGGATCCAGGTAAACTTACTCCTTTATCTTGAATTTTTAACAAGATTGGTATTAAAAATAAGGTCCACCAAACAGATACGCTGAGGAAAGACCATCTTACCGCATCTGCAACACTGGATAGTCCAAAAAACTCTGGTTTAATGGTCATAGCTGCATTAATAAGAAATAAAAAACCTCCCCCTAAATATCCGAATGCAAATCCATAACTAGATATTTTAGCAATATTATCCTGATTAGAAACTTGAACTAACATCTTGTCATATAGAGTATTGCCAGCTGCAAAACAATAATTCGCTATACCAAAAAATATTAAAGCCTGAAGCCATGAGCCTGCGGGAACAAAAAATAAAATCGCAACTGAAATTATTGATATCGCACCAAATCCGGAAAATAAAAATTTCGTTGTTCTTGAAACATCAGTTATGGCGCCAATAAATGGAGAGGTAAATAAAAGAACCAAGTTTGAAATTGTTAAGCCCCAACCAAGATAAGCAGTCTTTACTTCAGCCTCAAGACCGGTTGCCCAAAAATCATTAAAAAATATTGGGAAAAAAGCCGCTATTACAGTTGTAGCAAACGCAGAATTACCGCCATCGTAAAGGATCCATGCCTTCGCTTCTGTTGAGAGCTTAGTTTTGCTCATACCAACACTGATTGTTTTGATCTAGTGATTTTTTTATCAGCCCACGATAATGTAAACAATTCAAGTGAGCTAATGATTCACCAGTTGCCATGATTAGATTGCTATCATCAATTTCCCTTTTAAATAAAATATCAAAAACATCGACTGCTCTTTTAGGTGTTTTTAAAATATCATGGAGTTTATCTAAAGAAGTTTCATGATGCTCTATCAGAGCCATTAATCTCTTGTGAGCGCCGACAAATGGCCTTCCATGACCAGGCAAAACTAACACTGTCTCAGGTAATATTTTTAATAGTTTGTGACAGGATGCAATCCAATCCTCTACTGGATTAGCCTCTGGCTCTGTTGGAAAAGTACCAACGTGGGAGCTAATAGTTGGGAGAAGCTGATCACCACTTATAAATACATTTAATTCCTCAGAATAGAAGGCTAAATGCTCCATTGTATGGCCCTGTCCATCAATAACTAACCAATTTGTACCGTTGATTTCAATACTATCGCCATCTTTTAATCGGTTATAGGATCGCGGCAATGGATGAACAATAGAGCCAAAAAAACCAAATCTTTCAGTAAAAGAATGAATCTGATCCTTTGTCATGCCTGCCTGAGTATAAAATTTTATTGCATCATTCGGAACATCATTTCCAGTATCCGCAGATAACATTCTGCACTGCAAGTAATCAGTTCTACTCATACTAAAATTTGATTCATATTTTTTTACAAACCAGCCAGCTAAACCAACATGATCTGGATGCATATGGGTTGCAATGATGTGTTTAAAAAACAGATTTTCTTTTTTAATTAAATTTTTCCAAAGGTTTTTGGTATCTTCTAGCTGCATACCTGTATCAATCAGAGTTAAGCTGTCTTTATCACCAACAGTCCATAAATTTACATGATTCAAAGACATTGGTAATGGCATTCTTACCCAATGAATTTGGTCATTTATTTGGTGCAAAACTCCATATTTCGGTACGTCATCAATGGGAAATTCTAATCTTTTTTCTATATTCATAATTTGATTAAAGAATTATTAGGTGGTTATACTTACTGTATGGATGAAGATACACAAACAATGAAAAGTTTAGGACTATTTGTTATCGGCATAGGTGGGTTCGTATTTATGTTAGGTATTGTAGCCTATTTATTTAATTTTTAATTTTCCAGGTTCTGAGCCGCGCCTTATAGCTTTTAGAAACTGATTTGCTTCAACCGGTGCTGAGACGTCATTGTCTCGAATATAATCACTACTCCAAAACTCTTTCCAAGAAGGAAATAAGTCATGGAAAAATCCCTCATAGCTTTCTTCATCTGGCCAGCGCATTTTTTTATCACCCAGAGGTGGTTTGTTTAAATCAGTTGCATACCAGTACATCGGAAGTCTTTTTTTAAAAAGCCATGTTCCATTAACTCTTTGATATGAATCCCAATAAAGCATTTGCATAATAATCCACTCATTTTCAGTTTCATGTTCATTTTTTGAATAGACCAAACCAATTGCTGAATCAGGTGTCTCAAAATCAATGATGTGATTCCCTATATGATGAGAAGTTCCTGTAAATTTATCTCTAAAAGTTGCATCAGCCCATTTTTTTAGAGCTTGACGACCACTCTTCTCTTTGCCCACTCGAACATCTGGAACAAAAAGATTTACATGCATATCAATATCTCGCATGTCTAAAGTTACAGAATACTTGGCTGCTAATTGCCTAATTTCATCAAGCGATTCAAGTCGATCTATTCTTTCTTCAATCGACATTCATTACCCAGGTGGCCATTGAAGTGGTCTGCCGCTTAATAAATGCAAATGAAGATGAAAAACACTTTGGCCTGCTTTGGCTCCATTATTTGTGACCAATCTAAAAGTCTCATCCAAACCAAGATCTCGAGATATCTCTCCTGCAACCCACATCAAATGTCCAAGCAACTCTTTATCTTCTTCTGAGGCATCAGATAACTTAGGAATAGGTTTTTTTGGAATAATTAATAAATGAGTGGGTGCTTGCGGATTGATGTCTTTGAACACAAGAGAAAAATCATCCTCAAAAATAATATCGGCGGGAATTTCTTTATTAATAATTTTTGTGAACAATGTTTCCATAAATTTATATCAAAAATCTAAATAGCCGGAAGCCAACATAGAATACGCCAGCAGAAATTCCTAAAGCTAAAACTATAACCAGCAAATCTCTTATAGATTTTAAGAATTTACCCTCAGGCGAATTCTTTAATAATTGCTGAACCAAAAAAAGAAGAGCAATAATGGATAAGAATAATATTACTAAAGTCATCATAATTATTTAAATATAGAACCTACTGAAACTACAAGCAAGGCTAATGCAATCGCCCATAAAGTACAAGCAATTAAATCAGCAACATAAAATCTTTTTAATTTTAGATCAGTCACCCCAAGCATAAAAGGCACCAGGGGTCTTATTGCAGGAATAAATCTCCCAACTAAAACTGTATATGGCCCAAAGCGATCTAAAAATTTTTGTGTTCTATGAAGAGCCTTTTGTCTTTTTTGAATAAAGTTTGAATTCAGCAAAGTGGGTCCAAGAGATTTGCCAACTAAAAATCCTCCAACATCACCAACATGGGAGCCTAAAAGTGCAATTCCGCATATCCATGGCAAGGTTAATAATTCAATGTTGTATAAATAGATACATAAAGAAAAAAGAATAGCGCTCGGCATAAAGCTACCTGTGATAATCATTGATTCCATAAAACCGAATAAGAAAACAAGCATCCAACCATATTCTGGATTAGACTCTAAAAATATTTGAATTCTTTCAAAAGACATAAATTATTAATTTTATTTATTAAAAAACTTCTCTACAGCTTTTAAGTTATCTTCAGAACCAAATAATTTTTTCATTGCTTTATTTTCTATCGAACGAGCTTCAGCAAGATCTTCCAACATAAATGATTTTAAAATTGCTTTAGTTTCAATAATTGAGCTGAGTGATTGTTCTTTTAAATCTTGTGCATAACTATAAGCTTGATCTAGAAAATCATCACCAACATATTTGGCTAGACCTAATTCATAATATTTAGTTCCATCAATGATTTTAGATTGAAATAAAAGTTGAGCCGCTTGTTGATATCCTAGTGCCTGAAATAATAAATAAGAACTGCCAACCTCAGGAGCTAAGCCTAATTCAGAAAATGGATATTTTATTTTTGTATTTGGAGAAATAAAAACAGCATCAAAATGCAATAAAATGGTTGCACCTCCACCTACAGCAGCTCCCTCAACAGCTCCTATTAATGGTTTTTTAAAATTTATTAATGCATCGATACAAGTTTCAAATGGCTCTTCATATTCTGCACCCCCATCTCCCATCATGCTGCTTAGATCAACACCCGAAGAAAAAGTATTGGACGAACCAGTTACAATCACAGAATAGATGTCAGGATCGTCGCTTGCTAAATTTAGCTCGTCTCTAAACATAGCCCACAATTCGGCGTCAAATGCATTCTTTTTTTCTGGGCGGTTAAAGATTAAGGTACGAATACCTTTTTCGGTCTCAATTAAAAGTTTACTCACTTACCTTTGAAATTTGGTTTTCTTTTTTCTGCAAAAGCAGTCAGCCCTTCCATCATATCTTCTGTCGAAAAAACGGGCTGCCCTATTTCTAACTCTTTTTCCAATGCTTCTGATTCTAGATAGCTCTCATCAATTTCTCTTAAAGATTTAACAATTGCCTGAATAGATAATGGTGCATTTGCACTGACGGTTTCTGCAATTTCCATAGCTTTATCTAGAGCAGTTCCATCATCTACGATATGACCAATAAGCCCAAATCTTAATGCTTCTTCAGAGGAAATTCTCCTCCCAGTTAACAATGCTTCTGCTGCCAGAGTATAAGGAATTTGCCTTCTAAGTCGAACAGTCGAGCCACCTAATGGAAATAAGCCCCTTAACGGTTCTGTTAGACCAAATACGGCACTTTTTCCTGCAACTCTAATATCTGTACCCTGTAAAATCTCTGTACCTCCAGCAAGTGCAAACCCCTCGACTGCTGCAATAATTGGTTTATTAGGCCTGTTGTGCCTTAACAGAGATTGCCAATGTAAATCAGGAATTTCTTTTAATTTTTCCATCATCTCAGAATCTTCATTTCCATCCTTCATAGCACTTAGGTCAGCCCCAGAACAAAAAGTACCGCCTGCACCAGTCAAGACAGCGCATCTTAGATTAGAATCTTCGTCGAGTTTTCTCCAAGCTTCATATACAGTTAATAACATGCCTGGACTTAACGCATTTCTTTTTTCAGGACGATTAAGTGTAATGACCATTATGTGGCCTTTTTCTTCTACAATCGCATGCTCTGTATTCATAAATAACTCCTAACTAATCTAGTGATGATGAGACTATCCACATTGCAAAAAATTGTGCTGCTCCACCATAAGCATGTCCCATTGCAACTTTCGCATCCTCAACTTGATGATCATTTGCCTTACCCATAACTTGTAAGGCTGCTTCACCAAAACGAATCATTCCCGATGCTCCAATCGGATTGGACGACATAACTCCACCAGACATATTAAAAGGTATTTCTCCATCTATAGCTGTTGCATCTTTGTCGGTCAGTTTCCATCCTTCTCCCAGATCACAAAATCCTAAATTTTCCAACCACATTGGCTCATACCAAGAAAATGGAACATAAATTTCTGCACAATCAATTTCCTTGTATGGATTGGTTATGCCTGCCTGATCATAGATATCTTTTGCGCAATCAATTCCTGCCTGAGGATTGACCTCATCTCTGCCTGCGGACAAAGTGCCCTCAGATCTAACAGCCATTCCTTTTATCCATGCAACATCTCTTGAGCCCACAAGATCTTTGGATGTAATTACCATGGCACAGGCTCCATCGGACGATGGGCAACTCTCAAGATATCTTAATGGCTCCCAAAGCATAGGAGTGTCACTTACCATTTTTTCATCTATCCCTGGAATATGAAGATGGGCTAGTGGATTCTTGAGTGCATTCAAACGATCTTTAACTGCAACTTTCCAACCAATATGTTCTGGAGCATCGTATCTGCGAATGTACTCTCTGATAAATGGAGCAAAGTATCCTCCAGCACCTGCATTGATATGAGGAGAATATGGGTAACGTGGGGATAATGCCCACGTTGCATTTGATTCAGATTGTTTTTCAAATGTTACAGTTAAAACTGTTTTAAATTGCCCTGAACAAACATGGGTTGCGGCAATAACACCTGTGCTCCCTCCAACACTACCAGCAGTATGGACTCGGAGGACCGGCTTACCAACAGCTCCAATAGCATCGGCTAAATATAACTCAGGCATAACCACACCCTCAAACATGTCTGGTGCTTTGCCTAATATAACAGCGTCTATAGCGTCCCATTCAACATTAGCAGCTAACATGGCATTATCTATTGCCTCTCGGACTAATCCACCCATGGATACATCCCTTCTTTTGGCATCATATTTAGTTTGTCCAACTCCAATTACACCAGCCTGAATCATGATTTTTTCTCCAAATGAACAAGCATGTTATGTTGTAAACATGGGCCAGAGGATGCATGCGCCAGGCCATTTGTAAAATCATGGGATTTTAATGACTCGTAAGTTTTGCCAATTGCATCCAAACCTGCACACATCATGACATTACCAACCAATGGTCCACCTGATAAATTTGTTGGAACATCACTAAGGTTTAAAACGGATTGTAAGTAAGGCACCTCATGACTAAATTGAGTATGTAACTCAGCAACATCAAATTTTATTTTTTCAAGTTTTAACTGCTCAATTGAAGCCAGTATTCCAGAAGGTTTTGAAAGATCCCGTGAGCCTATATTTGATGATTCAATTCTATGATCGATGCCTTCAATAAAAATAGGATGATCAGTGAATTCATATGCTTTTTCTTCTGAGGCAATGATCATGGCAGAAGATCCGTCAGATATTGGAGGACAATCAAATTCATTGAGTGGAGAAGAAATGTTCTCACTTGCTAGATATGCTTCTTTATCAACCAATTCAGTAACAAGTGCATTTTTATTATTCTTAGAATTAGTTCTTGCCTCAATAACAGCTGTAATCATTTGTTCAGGAGTTATGATATTTTTTTCAAGCAGCACCCTTGCCTGTATTGCAGCCAAACTTACTCGATCTGGCCAAAGAGGTGAAATGTAATAAGGATCCATTTGTAATGAAATTATTGAATCGAGTCTACCGGGAGAAGATTTACCAAATCCATAAATCAATGCAGTATCTGCATCTCCCATTTGAATTTTTAGCATTGATTCATACATCGCCCAAGCTGCATCCATTTCTACATGCGACTCTTTAATGGGAGGATTGGTTTGAATGGCAGATAAACCTTCAACAAATGCAAAAGCAGCTCCTTGCAAATAATCACAACTACCTGAGCAGGTAAAATCTATGTTATTTTGACTTATACCTAATTCATCAAACAGCTGATGAACAACTGGCATGATGAGTTCAACTTCGTTTAAAGCTCCCGCATTCTCTAAAATAGGATGTTGAGCATATCCTACGATTGCTACTTTTCTCATGATTCTTGAAACCTCAATGTTGCAACATCAACATCTGGTTCATCTATAGGAGTAAACCATTTGATGTTCTCTAATGAATGAGTCCATTCATCTTTAGGCTTCCAAACTGCTTGTATACGCATCCCAATTCTTATTTCTTCAACATCAATTCCTTGAATGAGATGCAAAAAAGAAATGTTAGCTCCATCGAGCCTGATCATTGCACAAACATATGGCGGCACGATGGGATTACCCGGAATAGGAATATGCACAATAGTAAATGATTCAATGCAGCCTTTATCAGTCAATGGAACCTCGATATTTGTTGCTACTCCACATCTTGGACAGCTGCCTCTTGGAGGTACATATACAGCGCTGCATTTTGGGCATGACTGACCTACAATTTTGCCTTCTTTAACTTGGTTAAGAAATCGGGTGGTAGCTGATCCAGCTGTATAATGATATTCCAAATTTATTGGAGACTCAGCGTAATCTTTTTTTTCTTCTTCGCTCATTTTTCTAAGGTAAAAAATTTAATATCAGTTATGCGATTCTCAATAGTTGCAGACCAATTTGCTGTGACCCTTGATCCAATTTTTAGGTCTTCTTCATCACACTCAGTAACCATATGGAGCATAGATGTATCAGCTCCATCCAATTTGATTAAAGCAAATGCAAATGGATTTTTAATTAAGTGATGATGTTTTGGCTCTTCAATCCAACTAAATGATTCGATCACTCCGCCAGGTCCAACCTCTACTAAGTCACTCAATGATTCATGAGTCTCTGGATCAAATTCAGCAGCCGGAGCATACACCTTTCCAGTGCTGCTTTTTGTGCCTAGGATTTTTTGTTCTGCTAAGGCATCAAAAAATTTTGACATAAGAGGACCGCTTGAACGCTTATAATTATAAGCAAGCTCAAAGGGAGCTCTTAAAAGATCTTTTTGATCACTCATTTTCTTCAACCATTGTATTTTTAGATGTGTCTATTAAAACATGTTTCATCAATTTACCGGAAGCATTTCTTGGCAATGGCGAATTAACAAATTTCCACTTAGAGGGCACCTTAAAGTCAGCAAGATCCTTTGCCACCCATGCACTTAATTCTAAATCGTCAACATTAGATCTCTTTGCATACACAATTGCCATTACTTCTTCACCCAAATCATCATGAGGTATTCCAATAACAGCTGACTCCTCTACTCCTTCATGAGAATCTATTACTAATTCTATCTCTTGTGGGTAAACATTCTCTGCTCCCCTTAAAATCAGATCAGTTCGTCTAGAAGAAATATAGTAAAGAGATTTTTTCTTAAATCCCCAATCTCCGGTTTTTAGCCACCTATCCTCAGTTAATGAATCTTTAGAGGCAAGCGTATTGTTATAGTAGCCAAGCATTACTGAGGGGCTTTTAACATATATTTCACCCTCAATTGAGTCCTTATCTATCACTTCCCCATCCTCATCTCTTAGCTGAACTTGAATTGTTGGCATTGGCTGCCCTGGAGAAGCTGGTTCATTTTTAAGATTATCCCCCCAATTAATAATTGTAATAGCGCCAGATTCTGTAAGTCCGTAGCCATATCCAAAACTATACTTTGAGTTTGGAAAGACATCTTTTGTTCGCGAAATTAATTCTGGGGGCATTGGTGCACCCCCCCCACCTACTACCAGCACACTCATCATTTTTAATCCTTTTTCCTCTGCATCATCTAAGACTCTTTTTAGGGCTGTTGGAACTGCTCCTCCCCATGATGTCACATTATATTTTTGGATTAACTCAATGACTTTATTTGCCAAAAATCTCCCGTCATAAAGCAAGGTTGTAGAACCTGCAAATAGACTCGTAACAGCTCCTGCAGATAATCCTGACACATGAAATAAGGGTGAAGTAAGCAGGGTTGTTGGGGTGTTCTTGGACCAATCAATGCCTTTGCTGGAGGAATCTTGAGATACGGCAGCTCCTTGAAGCATTTGGAGCGTTGAGTTTGCAATCATTGATCTATGAGTTGTCATGACGCCTTTTGGAGTCCCTGTGGTGCCGGATGTATATAAAAGGCATGCGCATTCATCTTCATCCACTCGAATAAATGAATCAAGTCCTTGTTCATGTGCTGAGAGATCGTGCTGCTCAAATATCATGACAGGATGCTCAAGTGTTTCATCAATTCTTTCAAATCGCGCTTGATCTGCAACAACGACTTTAGGATCTGCATCATTAATTGCTTTAATTGCCTCAGAACCTTTCCACCAACCATTCAATCCGCAGGCAATTGCGCCAAGACTGACTGTGGCCCAAAAAAATATTATCCACTCAGGTGAATTGGCAGCATATATAGCCACCCTATCACCTTGTTGAACTTCATATTTAGTCTGAAGAATATATGCAGCCTTTTTTACGAGAGTTAAATGTTGATTGAAGGTAATAACTTGGTCTTTAAATATTAAATAAGGTTTGTCGCCATGTGCTGCAGATGATTCAATAAAATCCACCAATGACTTAGGCCTATTTTTAAAGACATCCATCTGTACTCCAAGAACATTTTCTTGATGAATTTCAAAAAAAGGTTGTTCGTTAATTAGGGCTTGAATGTATTTGTCTGAGTGCAACATTAGGATTTAACTATCTTATAAATAAATTGATTAATCAACGAGTATCAATAGGATTTTTTTTGTCAAGAAATCTAATCATTTAATTTATATTGTTAGAAAATTCATGATTCGTTATAGTGGATTAGTTAGAACTTTAAGAATAAATTTTTATACATAAATATGTCGACTAATAAATCTCAACCATTTGCAGTGATTACTGGCGGAGCCTCTGGAATCGGCCTGGGCGCAGTAAAGCGTTTTTTAAAAGAAGGATATGAGGTATTGAGCTTAGACGCTAATAAAGAAGCTGGAGATAATTCAATCAATGACCTCAAATCAGATACATACAAATTAAATTTTATTCATTGCGATATTACAAATCATTCTCAAATTGAGTCTATTTTTAATGCCCTATTAGAGGAAAAACGTCCTGCTCATGTATTAATTAATTGTGCAGGCATCAGCCCAGCATTGAATCCCTTGCATGAATACTCAGTAGATGAATGGCTCAGAACCATAGACATAAATTTACATGGAACTTTTTATGCCTGTAGAGAATTCTTAAAGCTTGCTACTGCAATGAACATTGAAGAGGGTTCCATTGTGAATGTGGCATCGATTATGGGAACAAGAGCTAGTGCAGCTCAAGCTTCATATGGTGCCTCCAAACATGCCGTGGTTGGTCTCACCAAATCAATTGCGCAAGACTACGCAACAATAAACATAAGGGCTAATGCAATCGGTCCAGGTGTCATAGATACGCCAATGAATACAGAATTGATGAAAGATGAAAATGTCATGCAGTACCTTTTACAAAGAGTTCCTATGAAAAGAGTGGCTTCTGCAGATGAAGTGGCTAATTTAATATATTTTCTAGCATCATCAGAAGCATCTTATATTACAGGATCTTATTACCCCATTGATGGTGGGTATCTTGCAAGCTGATATTTTTACAAATAAAACTGTCTTAATCACAGGTGCTGCCAGTGGAATTGGGAGAGGCTTAGCATTGCATGCTGCAAAACTTCAAATGAATGTAGTCTTAATGGACCTCAACAAAAATGGTTTAAGTGAGACTCATAGCCTTATGGCAGATTGTCCATCGATGATCATCCAGTGTGATGTATCTAACTTAGAAGACTTTGCAAAAGCGAAAGAACAAATTGAAAGTGAGTTTGGCACAGTTCATTTCCTATTTAATAACGCAGGAATCTTTTTAGAAGGTAGAGCATGGAAAGCAGACCAAAAAAACTGGCAACGAATTATTGATGTAAATTTAATGAGTGTAATTTATGGCTTAAATCTGTTTGTTGATGAGATGGTTGCTAGCCAAGAACGCTGTCACATTATTAATACATCATCTATGGCAGGTATCATTGTTGGCCCTGCGCTTGCTCCTTATACAACGACCAAGCATGCAGTTGTGGGTTTAACCCGAACCTTGCATGAGGATCTAGCAGACAATGATAAGGTTGGGGTGTCCGTACTCTGTCCTGGATTAGTTCAAACCAACATCATTGAAAGAGATCACCTTGGATTAGATCTTGACGAATCCTCAATTGACCAACACGAAAGCGCCAAGAGTAATGCTCAATGGCTTGCTGATGGCGTTAAAGAAGGCATGAGTCCTGAAGACTTAGCTATAATTGTTTTTAAAAAAATTGAAAATGATGAATTTTGGATATTGACTCATCCAGAGTTCGTAGAGGTTTACTCAGGTTACTCAACAGAACTTATTGAATCAACAACCAAAGAATAAAACTACTTACTTTTATTTATAAATTTAAGGATGGGATTAAAGGGAACAATTTTAAAATTTTGATTCTTCAGCTCTTTTCCATCAAAGTTGTAACCGTCCTGAGCAACAAATAGACCTTTGGAAAATTTACCTCTGAGATTGTGATTGGTGACATCGATCCCATCAGTTTCTGATGTGCCATCAATGCCTTGGGGGTCATCGTCAATAGTAAAACTTGAGATAAATTCGTGAGGATAAATTCGATTATAAACGTTGTATTTATTATCTCCTTGGGATGAAAGTAAGATATAACCCTCTTTTTCAGAAGTTTTATAGATTGTAAGCCCCTCTGGATCACCGCCAATATTTCCCTCTCGAGAATCCACAATGAAGGGACTTTCAAACGGAAATTCATTATTTAAGTTGTAGGTTTTTAAAACTCCATTCACCTCTTCTTCTGAAATAAAAACCGTTTTATTTTCGTCATCAAAAACGCAACCCTCTGATTCGCCTCCATTACTGAAAGTTCCTATAAGTGTTCGAGTCTGGGGTACCCACAACTCAACGCGAGGACCCTTATCCTCTGTAATAAAAACAATGGGCACTCCATCTATTAAGCCAGCACAAATACCATAGACATCTATGTTGGTAGGTATTGTTATTGACTGCGTAGATAAATCAAAAAGGTTATCTGAATAAAGAATATTTTTAAAAAATTCTTGCTGATTAAATTCCCAAAACTCAATTGATTGAGCTGCTCTATTTGATGCAGCTACATAAATTTTATTATCAGCCTGTCTAACGTCTATGTTATTTATTTCGCCTAAAGAAGCATATGAAATTTTTTCTCCAGAAAGATTATATAAATAAACTCCTGCGCGCTTATCAGTTCCAAAAATAAGTGATTGCGCTGGATTACTAAAATTTATAACTATTGCTGGATCATCTGCGGCATCTCCACTCGATGCAACAGGCTCTGTCTCAGCAATTGCATTAATCGAGTAATCACTAGAGCAACTAGCTAAAAAGAAAATACTTAAAGAGAAGATGAGCTTTACAAACCAAGACATGTCTACATTGTAACGCTAATATAAAATCATTAAAAAATTTTAAAATTTATATTCTAACCCTATGGAAAAAATGTCTTTCTCTTTTGAATTATTGGATGACTCCAATTGAGAATAGAATGTAAAAATTTTGAGATATTTTTTAAATTGGTAATCATATCCGATTGTGGTTTGTATTCCTGTGCTTATCTTCATGTTTGATGATGAGCGTTGAATTTTAAACGTTCCCTTGGAGCTTATTTTTCTGGATAAACTAGTGACATGCCCACTATCACTTTGACCTGATACAAGATTTTTAGTTTTTTGAGCCAACAATCCAATCTTAAATTTATTAATTGGAATTAAAATTGAGATTCTCGAGCTATCATAACCTTTCATTGATTCATCAATTCCTATAGCTGCTTGAAAGGCATCGCCAGAAAAATTTATTGAATAAGATTTATATTTTTTTCCTGATGAGGGATTTTTAATACTATTAAATGTTGCGGAAATCATGCTTTTGTATTTTGGGGTTGTATAACCAATAAAATCTTCAAGCCGATTTTCACCATGAAGAATATTTTTAATATCGGGTGCAAGATCATTAAATAAATCAATTTTTAATTGAGACTTCTTAAGCGCTGAATCGTGAGTGCCTGCAAAAAGTGTCCCTATATTTGATTTAATGCCAAGGAATGTATTCCGCTGTTTGAGCGTACCATCATCTCCTCTAGCCTTTCCATCTACAGGATCAAACTGATACTCTGCTTGGTAAATTAATCTAAGATCAGAATTTTCTGAAAAAGAATATTTACCCTTTAGCCCTAATCTTGAAGAATTATTTTTAATATCGGTTTTAGTTCCCATGACATCGTTGGAAAAAGACTGAGCGTCAACAAATATTTTTCCGTACCAGGTAGGCGATGCAAAGACATTATTGCCTAATAAAAAAATTGAAAATGCAACAATAAATACCTTATTTATAAAATAACTAGAAGGCACTTTCTACACTCCGAAAATAATTCTGAGTAAAACGTAAAATAAAACGGTAAATGCGGCTCCAGCTGGAATTGTTACTAACCAAGAGGCAATAATTCTTTTTATTGATGAAAAATCTAAATGCTCAGCACCCTTGGCTAAACCAACACCAATTACTCCTCCAACCAGTGTATGAGTTGTTGAAATTGGAAAGCCTAAATATGATGCTGCAACAACTGTTGATGCTGTAGCCATCTCAGCTGAAAATCCAAGACTAGGTGTCAGGGCTGTGATTTTTCTGCCAACTGTTGTAATTACTCTTGATCCAAGAGTGGCTAAACCAAAAACAATTCCAATCGCTCCAATAAATAGGACCCAGGGACTAATAGCAGCTTTAGATCCTATTTCTCCTGTGTCTACAACACTTACAATTGCTGCCAAAGGACCAATTGCATTCGCAACATCATTTGATCCATGTGCAAAGGCCATAGCACTAGCAGACACAACCATTAATATACCGAAAGCAAATTCAATGCCGCCCTCTCGCATAATTTGTTCTTTATTGGTTCTTAAGAAAAAAGCGGTTGCAAGACCAACTAGTGAGCTAAATATTGCAATAAATAAATAGACTTCATTATCAGTAAACTCAACTCCAACATGCTTTAAGCCCTTTCTTGCAGTAACAAGTGAAATGACAACAGCAACAAGAAAGCTATAAAAAGGGATGTAATTTATCGCAGCTTCACCAGGATTAGATCTGTCTAAAATAAGTTTTTTAGCGGAAATATATAAACCAAACGCTAATGTTGCTGAAAATAATGGAGATGTGACCCAGCTCATAGCAATATTACCTACTTTGCCCCATGAAACAGCGTCAACGCCTTTGGTAATCAAAACAAATCCAACAATTGAACCAACGATAGTATGAGTGGTTGAAACTGGCCAACCTCTTAAGCTAGCTAAATACAACCAGGTTCCTCCAGCAAGAAGCGCTGAAAGCATTCCAATAACAAAAATATTTGTTTGATCTGCGTATAACTCTGGATCAACAATCCCTTTTCTGATGGTTGAAGTAACCTCTCCACCAGCTAAAAATGCTCCAAGGAATTCAAAAATTGCTGCAATAATTATGGCTTGTTTTATAGTGATAGCTCTACTTCCAACTGATGTTCCCATTGAATTGGCAACGTCATTTGCCCCGATGCCAAACGCCATGAAAAAACCAATGAAACCAGCTATAAGTAATATTGTGAAAGGATCTAAAAATAAAGTTTCCATATTTTGAAATGTAAGATAGTTAAAATATGGATTTTATTAGAGAAGATTTATGTGAAAATATGATTAATTCTTTGAAACAATTTTTAATTTGTTTGCAACAAAACTATGAAGCAAGTGACATAAAAATGACACAAATATGCCTAAAAATAATTTCTGATCTTAGAAAAATTTTATTTTTAAGAGAAATAGACTATAGCTGTTAAAACTACCCACATTGATAGAAATCCAAACAATTGCATTTCATGTGCTTTTGAAGCCTTTGGTAGCAAGCCCTGTTGCTTAAGAATTTTTTTTGTATTCATATTTACTGTTTCTATAGTGACACATTTATGTCACAAGAATGACACAATACACTATTTTTTTTAATTGCGCTAGTTTAATTGTTTTTTTTACAACAAATGTCGATAATAAATTATGCAAAAACCAAAACAGAAAAGAAGCATTGAACGCATAAAAAAGATTTTAGATGCATCTAATGATCTGTTAGAAGAAAGCAACATCGAATCAATGACTATTGCAAAGATTTCTAAGTTTGCTGGTTTAAAACGTACCTCAACATATAAATTTTTTGAAACTCCTGATGAAATCAAGTCAGCTCTAATTAAAAGATATTTGGAGGATTGTAATCAATATCTCAAAAGAAATTTAAGTCAAAACCCTGAGGCGGATTACATGCTTTGTTTAAAGGAATGTGTGATTTTAATTATTAAATTCTATCGAAACAATCCGGGAGCTCAAAAACTACTATTAGAAAATACTGTCTCGCCTCCCATGCCGAGTTCTGATCTATATGAAATTGCAGAGACCATTCAAATGCATATTGAGCAATCTATCGGGCTACCAAGTATGTTTAACAAGTCTGGTGTATTTCTAGTTGTGACTCAAATCATTGTGTCTATTCTCTCATTAGACGTCAAAGAGACCACTAAGCTAACTGAAGTTGGATTAAATGAAGCGGTGAGAGCTGCAAATGCTTATCTTTTGAGCTGCATCGCCACTCCCGCTTAAGGTCTCCCCGCAAAAATAACCTTTAGCAAATCTTCTTCTAATTCCAAGTTAATCGAAGAACATCCAACAAATGTCGTTTCCTTGATTAACCATTTATTATCAATTTTTTGATATACGTCATGATACTCACCTTGCAAGGTTGTAATTGTCTTATCATTTGTATTTATTAAATTATAGGTTAGCGCCCATTTTCCAGTAGCATTTTCAGCATCAATGATATTAATTAGTGGGTTATGTGCATGATGAGATTCAAGCATGTAGTCATGACATGCAGCTTCTTGGAAAACAGCTGCTAGCTCATCTCTATTTGAAAAGGAGCCAACTGGACCATAATCAATCATGCATTCAGAGGCCACAAATGTTTCAATCATTGCATCGACATCTTTTGTATCGCATGCATTGAGATATGTATGTTTCAAATTCTGAATAGCTAAAGTATCTTCTAATGCTTGAACGCGTTTTTCTAGATCTTTGTTCATATGAATATATTAATACTTATTTGGAACTTATTATAAAATTTTATTTTTCTTAAGTTAAAAAATGCAATCTCAAGCTACAATAACTATTTAATAAATTCTTTATTAGATAAAACCTTAAATATTATTTATGCTCATTTCATTTGATCAAAAAGAATATCAAAAACTCAACGATAAATCGTATCAACTTGAGAAAAGAAGGCTTCAAATTGAACTTCTAAAGCTTCAAGAGGATGTGATAAAAAATAAACGGAGAATTTGTATTGTTTTAGAAGGAAGAGATACAGCAGGCAAAAGCTCAGCATATAAATTTTTTACTCAATACTTAATTCCAAAAAACTTTAAATATGTAAATCTTGGCATTCCAACTAAATGGGAATCTGCACATTGGTTTCAGCGATGGAAAAAAGTTATTCCTCAAAAAGGTGAAATAGCCTTTCTTGATAGATCTTGGTACACAAGAGCCTTAACAGAACCAGTCATGGGTTATTGCAGTGAAAAGCAATATAGAGATTTTATGAATCAGGTCCTTTCGTGGGAACAAAATCTTATAGATTCTGGAGTTGAAATTATTAAATTTTATTTTTCATTATCTAAAGATCAACAAAAGCGAAGAATGAAAGCTCGTAAACATTCGGAACTTAAATATTGGAAACTCTCTCCTAATGATGAACGTATCGTCACCAAATGGGATGCATTTACACTATACAAAGAACAAATGTTTGAAAAAACTTCTCCTGATTTTTCTCCATGGATTGCAATCAACGCTAATAATAAAATGATTGCTCGCCTAACAGCTTTAAGATTTCTACTTAATCAAACAGATTATGAAAACAAAAAACTTTTGAAACCTCTTACATGGTCAAAAAATATAAATAACTATAAAGTTTTACTAGAGGGAGTTGAATTTAATAACTTAGACTATGAGCAATATAAGATTTTAAGCAAATATATGGATGATGATTAATGAAGATTGCATCGATTGACATAGGGACTAATGCCATTAAATCAAAAATATTTAAAACAACTCCTGCCTCTATAGAGTTTGTTCAAGGAATCAGATCGCCGATCAGGCTTGGAAGTGATGTATTTAATCAAGGAAATTTAAGTGAATCTAAACTTGATCAAGTAATTAAAACAATTCGTGAATATGAGGAAATATTTACGCAGAATCTTATTACACAATATGAAATCGTGGCTACCTCTGCATTTAGAGATACAGAAAACTCTGAAGATGCAAGGCGATATATAGAAACAGCTATCAACCGACCCCTAAGAGTAATATCTGGACTAGAAGAGGCAAAATTAATTCGATTTCATCCTAAAAGTAATACTGGTAAAAATAAGATTTTTGTGGACTTAGGTGGAGGTAGTACTGAATTCTTTATTCGTAATAATGAAGATACTGTTATTCGATCTTTTCAACTTGGAGCAGTTCGTAATTTACTTGGTAAAGATGAAAAACAAGAATGGAATCGTTTGGAAGAGTGGCTGCAATCTATTAAACCAAAGAAAAAATTAATTGGTATAGGTGGAAACATTAGATCATTCCTTAACGCACATAAAGCAAAAGACATGTCTATGAATGAATTTAGAAAAAAAGTGGAAAAACTATCTAAACTGACTACAGAAGAAAAAATTAAAAAATACTCATTTTCTCCTGATAGAGCTGATGTTATAGATCACGCTTTAAATATTTTTAAATTTATTTCAGAGCAATTAGAAATTCAACAAATTACTTCTACTAAATGGGGTATATCAGATTCCATAGCAATTAAACTATTTCATGAAATTTATTCCAACAAAGTGACAATTTCAAAATAGTATATAAATCCTAGTTTTTTCTATTTCTTATAAAGATAACTATGAGAGAGGTATGGTGAACCAAAATTCAGATCCGCCCTCTTTTCTCGTCTCAACTCCAACTTCACCTTGTAAATTATTAACAAGATTCCTGACTATCGCTAGGCCTAATCCGCTACCCTGCTTAGTATTAGCTCTGGCTTTAGCTGTCCTATAAAATCTCTTGAAAACAAATCTTTGTTCTTCCTCAGGAACCCCCTCTCCAGAGTCAAGAACTGAAATTCGAACAAAATTGGCTTGCTTTCTTGCTCTGATCTCAATTACTGTATTTTCTGAACTATATTTGAATGCATTATCTACAAGATTATTTAGAACTCTTTCAATTGCCTTAGCATCAGTTTGAACAACAACATCACTTTGTCGATTAAAAACTAATTTAATATTTTTTCTTTTTGCTTTATTTGTAAATGATGAAATAACAGTATCAACAACTTGATTGATAATTATTGGTTCTATTACAAATTTTAAATCTCCATATTCAATACGTGATAAATCAATTAGAGATGTCACCATTTCACTCAAACGATCTGCATTATGTAAGATAGCTTTTGAAAATGTTTTTGCATCTTTGGAATTCTCTAGTGCCCCACCCAATAATGTTTCTGAATTTGCTTTAATTACACTTACTGGAGTCCTTAGTTCGTGTGATAAGTTCGAAACGAAGTCTCTTCTCATTGAATCCATCTCTCGAAGCTGAGTTGTTTCATGTACAACTAAAATTAATTCTCGCGTTGCCTTGGCTTTATTCATGTGAGCCAATATCCATTTTGTATCATCGCCATCAGTATCAATCTCAAATTCACTTTCATGTTGACCCTTCTTTAAAGCTTTTTTAAAAATTTGTTTCAACGGCGGTAAATTTAGATCAGCGATAGATTTATTCAAGATTTCATCCAATCCCAGAATTTGCATTATCTGATCATTTCTAAAAGTGATAGTTCCATCTTCATCAAGAACCATGATTCCCTCACCTAAACCATCTAGGACCAGTCCAAACTGATCTCGTTGCTTTGCGATTAAAGAAATTTGTTCTCTTAAGTTTGACGAAATAGTAGAAATATTTCTTGCCATAGAACCGATTTCATCCGAGCGTTTGATCGGAAGAGATTCTAAATCTTTTTTCTTATAGCTTCCTGCAGAAATATCAGCTGCAGCTTTTTCAAGATCCATAAAGCTGCTGCGAATATAATCCCCAGCTAAAACACTTGCTAAGATTGCAACAATTAGTCCAACAACGACTATAAGAGTAATTGAATTGCCCAGCGAGGCCAAAATCTGATCTAAGCTTTCATAGGGAACTGATATTCGAATAACTCTCTCTGCATCATTTGAACTATCTAACAGTGCAAAATAGAACATTTCTTTCTTAACTGTGGAGCTATATCTCTTGCTAGATCCATAACCATTTTTAAATGCAGAAATAATTTCAGGCCTATCGCTGTGATTATCAAGATCATCAATTTTGCTAGCTTCCACATCTGAGTCAACTATTACATAACCATCTTGTAAAATAATGGTAATTCGTGAATCTGAGGCTGCAGCATATTCATCTATTTGATCTTTTAATTTAAAAAAGTCACCGGCATCTATAATGCTAGCAATTGATTTTCTTAAGATCTTCGCTTGTCTAGAAAGCTCTGTTTCAATTTGATCTTGAAGCTTAAGAGATAAATCTCTTTCAGCAACAACAAATGAAAGTGAGATTCCTATGAAGAGGCATGAAAGAGTGATAAAAAAAATGCGGGTGCGAATGCCCATATTAATTAATCTGGATCTCTAGAAAATCTGTAACCTACACCACGTATGGTTTGAATATGATTGCCGACCGATCCAAGTTTTTCCCGTAAACGCTTGATGTGAGTATCAACAGTCCTTGTTGTTACATCGGAACTGTATCCCCATACATCTTCGAGGAGCTGATCTCTTGTTTGCACTCTGCCTTTTCTATCAATCAAATGCTTCAACAATCTAAATTCTAAAGCAGTAAGAGAGATCTCATTTCCATTGATATAGGCTTGATGTGCCTCAAAATTTAAGGTCAACTCACCAAATGAATACTCATCTTCTTCAGGATTTTTATTAGATGTAGGGCCTCTTTTTAAAATAGCTTTAACTCTCAGAATTAATTCTCTTACACTAAATGGTTTGGTTACATAATCATCTGCACCTAATTCAAAACCAACAACTCTATCAACTTCTTCAGTTTTAGCGGTAAGGATAATAATAGGAATATGCTTTGTTTTATCATCGGATTTAATATCACGACACAAGGTAAGACCAGAACCATCCGGCAGCATTAAATCTAAAATAATTACGTCTATTTTGTTTGAAGCTAGAGCCTTTTCACCCTCTTCTATTGATCCGGCCTGAACAACTTTGAAAGACTCTTTAGTTAAATTATAATCAATTGTTTTTCGAATATCCGGTTCGTCTTCGATGATTAAAACCTGAGATGGCATATTTACTTACTAATTTAAAATCCCTTTATACAATAAAATTTATTGAGAGTTAATTGCATTATGAATGATTTTTCTCAATGGACACAAAAATGTCGCGCAATTGTGTCTTAGAGAACTTTCCTGAAGCAACTCTTGGAAGTTCTTCATGACCAATTTCGATAATTGAAGGTATTTTGAATGATGCAAGTTTATCTTGCAAAAAACTCTCTAGCTCAGCTTGAGAAAGGTTTGTGGATGGTTTCAAGCATATTGCAACGCAAAGAGATTCTCCTAGTCGCTCTTCTGGAATACCAAATACTGCTGCCTCTTGCACAGATGGATGATCGTAAATAGCAGTTTCAACCTCAATGCATGAAATGTTTTCACCACCTCTAATTACCATATCTTTTACTCGATCAACGATGTAGACAAATCCATCATCGATGTAGCCTAGATCACCAGATTTAAACCAACCATCATCATTAAAAACCTCTTTGGTTGCTTCTTCGTTTTTCCAATATCCGACCATGTTGGCAGGACTTTTAATAACAATTTCTCCAATTGCTTTAGGTTCATCTAAAAAATTCCAAT